>JAFMDN010000043.1 GCA_017857235.1 Methanobacteriota archaeon | reverse complement strand
TTCCCTTCTCTATACCTTGTTACTTTCAGATATTCAATTTCATATCTTAAATAACTTTGTTTTCATTGTTCTCTCATAATATCTATTCCTTTATATTGACATATTTATATATGAACACATCCCTCTTTATGTGTCCATAAGGCTCTCGAGTTATTCGTTTAAAATTCTTTTTAACAGTTTCCACTAAATTCTTATTCAAGTCTTTCCATGTTTCTTCATACATCTTTTTTAGTTCAAAATAGGTATACATTCTGATGCGTTAGAACTATCATCTTTGTATCAGAGTGTTTTAAATGTACACAAGATTTGGGACACTATGTTTCTTTATTATGAAATCAAATTTTAATATGATGTTACGATGCTGAAATATGGCACTTCATAAAGATAAAAAATTAATTTTCAATCTAGAACTAATACCAAATTATTTTTCAATTGAAAAAATAAATGCTTTTTTAAGAATATTAAAAATATAGGCAGGGAGTTATTTAATGAAGTTTAAAGGCCTTAATTTAAGGACAATTTTATTTCCCTTTCTAGTAGCCATCTCAATGATTGCAGGACTATTTATGGGTTTTCATTTTAGGGAGATAGGAGAGAATATCGGTATCTACGGAATACCTATTGGTTTATTTTTTATGATTTATCCGGCTATGACAAAGGTTGGAATAAAGAAGATAGCAAGAAGTTTCAGAGATCTCAAGTCAGTGGGATTAATGGTGTTTTTGAATTATGCGATTGCCCCATTTCTTGTCGCTGGGCTAGCCTATTTTTTCTTCTACTTTATTATTGAGCCACTCAAAATATATAATCACAGCATTATTTCTCAAGTAATAGTAGGAATAATATTGCTTGGAGTTGCTCCATGCATAGCGATGGTAATGGTATGGACAGATATGGCAAAAGGGAATTTAAGCATGGGAGTCTCATTTGTGGCATGGAATTCCGTGTTGCAGGTTATAACAACTCCATTTTTAGTTTATTTCCTTGCCAGAACAAGTGTCTTCATAAATCCTTATTTAATACTTGAAAGTGTTATTCTCTATTTAATAACCCCTTTGATTGCAGGAAATATAACTAGAGAATTATTGATAAAGAAAAAGAATTTCTCAAAGATTTTGAATTTTCTTGGAAATGTACAAAACGTTGCATTGCTTTTCACCATAGTTATCATATTCTGGACTGAGGGTTCAGGCATAATAAACTATCCATCTTTAATATGGATTGTAGGAATCGTGATGATATCATTCTATTTCATCTTATTCAATATAGGATACTTGTCTGCTAAAAAACTGAAATATAATTATGAAGATTCAACAGCATTAGGATTTACAGTTGCTGCAAGAGATTTTGAGGTGAGCATCGCAATTGCGTTGGTAGCTTTTTCAGCGTATCCTTTTGTTGCTATAACAACCGCTATTGGACCTTTGCTGGAGATTCCATTGATGCTAATTATTGTAGCCATTCAACTTATAAGGAGGCGAAAATACATTAAGGAGAACTAACTCTAATATCATAGCAATATCATAAACTTCGTTATATTATTTTAGAATCTTCGCATTTTCAATGTGAGTCTCTCAAACTAAAAAATGTTGTCAATCAAATTAGTCCTGGTAGAGTCTCTTTAAGCCGTATGTTTCTTCCAATTTAGAAGGCTAAAGCCATAAAAAGTTTAAAAACAAAACGCCAAAGAGTATTACTGGTCATATTGAGTAGTTAATTTTAGTGTTCTTTTCAGCAATAAGAAGGGAATGCCTAAACTTTTCAGTTAACATGCTTTTTGGATGATCGCTTACTTACTGCTTATGAGTTTCAAATATTTATCGTAGCACAACTTTATAGGTTCAATCTTAAACAATAAAGAATATTTTTGCATTACTAGTAAAAGCTAACATTGTTCTAGTCTTTCTTGGTTATCATGTTCAAGAATCTCTCAGATAGCGTCTTTACATAATCTTCAGGACTCATTTTATTTTCATTCCACCAAGTAACATAACATAAAAGGGAACCAAAAAATGCCTTCCTAATAGGATCCGGGACACTTTGTTTTACAAGTTCTTCTAATTTTAGGAACATCTTGTTCATTTCTTGAAAGCACATAGCTCTTAACGCCATATCGATCTGCTTGTATCTTTCCTTGGTTGCCATTGTCAATAAAAGTAGATTTCTCAGATCTGGATTTTCATACTTCTTTAGAAATGACAGGCCAAAATCGATGAGAAGATCCCTTGCGCTTTTATGGTCCCTTTTGTTCACATTAGTAATTTCTTCAATAGGAACAGATTTAATAGCAGCCTTCTCTATGAGATTGTCCTTTTTTTTATAATAGAAGAATACGGCCCCTTTGCTTACTCGAGCTTTCCTCGCAATTTCGTCTATAGTTGCGAGATCATACCCTTTTTTGGAGAAGACCTTGATAGATGCATCAATTATCTTATCTTGTTTATTCTCCTTGACGTTCATCAATAACATAATCTGAATTTAGTATATATATAAATCGGTCGGTCAGATAATACTGACCAGTCAGTCAAAACTCTTAAATATTTACTATCAATATAGTAACTATGACCAACGATCGAAAAAGAAATTTAAGAAAAGTAGGCTTGGATTTTGGCCTGATAAGCGGGGCCGAATGGCTGATAATAATTGCTGCATTCCTTGGTAGATATCTACTTCAATTCTATCAAACATCTATAGGATCACTGGGGCTGGCATTTGGAATGAATTCTTTTGAGGTGGGAATAGGATTTGCCTTATTCACGGTAGCATTTGCTTTTGCTGCTTTCTTAATGAGGAAGTTCAAACCAAGCCAACTTAAAAGTGTTGAAATAATCTCATTGTTTCTACTTGGCATCACAATGCCACTTTATATTGTTGTAAGTGGTTTTGCAGAAGTATACCTACTAATGATCATTGATGGTTTCATAACAGGTCTCGTAATGGATTCATTCATGACTATGGCAGGAATGGCGTCAAAGGATCAGTCTAAGAGGCAGGTAGAACAGGCCTCATTCTCATTCTGGGTTGCACTTGCGTTAATAGTGGCGCCATTCACTACTGGTTATCTGCTGCATCTGGGAATCAAGGAAATATTCCTATTATTTGCAGTGATGGCGTTTGTTGCTATCCCATTTGTAGCTGCCCTCAGGGGCAAATATGCACTCCAATACATGGAGGCAAAGGGCCATAAAGGCACAGCAAGCATAGCCTCTCTTTTTAAGAACAGGCAATTCAACTGGGCTGTCATCGCCGCATTTGCATATACCATACCATTCTATATAATATTATCATACGGTGTAATATATGGTGGCATTTTAGGGCTTTCAGCCACAACAGTATTCTATCTATTCGCCGCTATGTTCACTGGAGATGTGGTAACTAGATTCATCATTAGGCTCAAGTCTCCAATACAGAACAGGAGACCATATATGATCTTTGCAGTAACCATAGCACTATTTTCTGCAATATTTCTGGCTCTTAGCTCAGTTTCAATTGTATTCTTCGTTATTGCATTCCTGATCGCCGCAATACCCGATGGAATTGCATGGACCCTCGGGCTACAGATAGCAAATACAACGTTCAAACCTGAGGAAATAGGGACATCAACCTCATTCTTCAGTTCATCCATGATGATAATGTCGGTCCTGATGCCTCTGGTTGGATACATGGCATCTGTGAAATACTTTGGATTCACAAGAACACTGTGGATATTTGCCGCAGTCACTGCTGTGTTCTTCATAATCGAACTATTACTTAGACCGGAAAAAAATGAGAATGTGAATAATGAAACTGGGAGTAAGTAAGGTGGGCTTATGGCGAATATGCTTCTGTTAATTATAAGTGGGGAAGAAGAAAGATTAAGGATGCCACTCAACTTTGCAAAAACCCAAATAAAGGCAGGAAACAAGATAAAGGTAGTGTTCTGGGGGCCAAGTCAGAAAACCCTCAGCAACAACTATGAACTGAGAAGAGAATATGCATCTATCCTTAATGAAAAGCCAAAAGGTTGTATAAACTATGCAAGGATGCACAATCTTGAAACAACACTTTCAAATGACTTAGAATTGATTCCGGTGGGGGATTATTTATCCAAAGCGGTCGATGAAGGATTCGAGTTGATTACTTTTTAATTTTTTTTTTGTGAATTGAGAAAGAGAAGATGGAGAACGGAGGATGTGAACAAAAATGAAAATGAGGTCTGCAGGGTTTGCCAGTCTTTCCATAATCCAAGTTATCATTATCGTAGTTGTGATGACGTTTTCAGTTCGTGCCAGCAATAATGTACTTCAAACAACCATACCACTTCTATCTAGGTATTATTTCCATTACGACGAATTCGATGTCGGCCTCCTCATAGCATTGATGTCACTGTCTGGAATGATCGCCATGATAGTCAATGGCATTATGCGCGGTGATTTGAGGAGATACTCTTTCATTATCGGGAACGTAGTATACGCAGTCAGTTTTTTTCTGTTTTCATTTTCGGGGTCATTATCCATAGTTGCATATGCCATAGTCAGTGGATTTTCCTACGGACTCATTTTTCCAAATATAATGACAGCCGCAGGTATTTCGGAAGATAGGAGGATAAGGGAAAGGATGTTGGCCATTTATTCTCTAACCCTAGCAATAAGTCTCATTGGAGGTCCAGCTCTTGAATCTCTAATATTAAGATACTTCTCCCTAGAAAAGGTGTTTCTTTTATTTCTGCCTATGGTAATTCTATCAACAGCGTTATCACCCTTTCTTAAATTTCCAGAAGAGAATATCACCAGGAAAAGGCCAACAATGTGGGATAAACCAGGTTTCAGGATGGCAATTTACACTTTCATTGTCTATTCATTTCCGACGAGCCTTATAATTTCCTTTGGGGGAATATTCGCAGTTGACCAGTTCCATGCATCGTACTCGCTAGTAACTATTCTCTCCGCACTCTTTTTCACATCTTCCTTCATGACAAGGATTATTTTCTCCTCCCTGAATGTTGGGAAACTGTGGCCGTATATTGTGGCCCTTATGGTCATATCATTGACTGGATTATTCATAATATTCATGAGCAGTAACATTGCCATATACACCATTGGGTTAGTAATTCTAGGCATTCCGCATGGACTCGGATTACCTGTTGCAACATATGCCATAGGGAGGTCCTTTCCGGCATCAGATAGAAATGTTGCAAACAGTTACTTCACTTCAACAATGATGTCCACAAACATCATAATTCCATTATTTGGAGGCGCAGCCCTGGAATATATAGGCTTAAGATTACTGATGCTGTACCTTATTCCAGTGGTGGTTGTATTGCTGTATTTAACTATCAGGCTTGTTAAGAGTATACCTAACTCATCCTCTTAGTCCTCAAGGAAAATGGAATATTCCGGAAGGTCCTTGCTATTATAGGGTAATATACAGGGAATTCAGCCAGATTGTCTCAGCATGTCTTTCCATGATCCGCTAATTGATTAATTCATTGAATTCATCTGTTTTTCCGAAAACCCTTAAAAATATATCATACCCGAAACTAGTTGGAATAGGTTCTGCCTGAAGAACTTTGAATGTGCGTGTTCCGTCCTCCAATCTCTCAGCCCTGAGAAAGGTTGGGTTTTGCGGACTTCCAATGTATGCTTCAGCAAGTTCGTTAAAATGAGTTACAAATACGATCTTCATCCGCTTTACCAGCAATGCGTTTATGACCTGGATAGCAATATCTGATCCTTCCCTGACGTTAGTGGATGAGAATGACTCATTGAAAAATATCCTGCTTCCAGGAACCACGTGCTCTATGATCTCACTCATTCTTTTCAATTCTTCATCGAGTTTTCCCATGGTCATCCCAGAATCCTCCTCTCTCTTGAAGTGGGTAAAGATGCCGGAAGCAATAGATGCGCTAAAATATTTTGCTGCAACAAACATTCCAGCTTGCATCATTAACTGAGCCTGTCCCATAGCCCTGAGCAATGTTGACTTTCCACCCCTATTGGCACCAGTAATGAATATAAGACTATCGTTCTGAATATTCAGGGAATTCCCAACGGGAGGGCTATTGGTTCTCAGACATAGAGTTACGCTGTATAAATCTTCGTAGTGAATCCCACCATCTGCATCGCTTTTGGGCACGGGGAAAGATACCGGAACGCCTATGGATTTCAGTACATTCCACAGATTAATACAACCAAATAAGAATGCTATTGCTTCCCTCAGTCTGCTGATGAATGAGAGAACGTTTTCAGCAGATTCCCTCACTATATCGGCAGTTTCACTGAGGCTGCGAGCACGCATTTCCTCCAAAGCTCTGGCACTATTTTCATCATTTTCTGGAATCACATAGGTATAATGAGGATCCCTCAGGCTGGCGATCCTCTTAATAATTCCATCTGGCTTTGTTTCAGGTACGATAAGAGTATAGCCTGTGAGAGAATTTCCCATTCCAAGTCCGCCCCTAACGGGAATCCCTCTCGGAAAACCAAGATTCATAAGATGTTCCCAGATCATTCCCAAATATTCCTGATCGAACTCATTGATAAGCATATCAAACAATTGCCTGAAACCCTGTGAACGAATAAGCGGTAACACCTCTCTTCCTTTTTCTCTGATCCCTTCTATTGCTTTAACATAGAGTTTCAATACGTTTACCGATTCGTAGACTACAAATTGAGGATCCTTTGAACGATTTATCCAAAAAAGCCGCTTCTTTGCCTGATTCACTGTTTCAACGATGATTGTATAGATCTCCCGGACAAGATTCTGGTTGTCAATAGCATCTCTCAGTACATCTTGGCGCCATAATATAGTTTCACGGTCTTTCAGACTATTTAGAATCGTTTTCCTGCATACATCTCGTATATACGGATCCCCTGCTGCCATGGTATCGAACAGTATTTCAAGGTCCAGATCCTTTTCAAGATCCTTATTGTTCCATGGCATATCATCAATAGCATAACTCTCTTCTTCCATAAAAAGGAGATTTACTTTCATCCTTTGATCCTCCTTAGAATCTGATCATATGTGAGTCCGTATTTCTCAGCAATCGCTCTAGCGTATGCCAGCCCGTTTGGTTCGCTCCTTATGACCTTGAATGTCTTCAATTCAGGAGCAGATGGATCGACCTGCGCAACCATGCTTACTACACCCTGAACTTTAGCAAGTTCATCGAAGAATGTAACGTACACGCATATCGATTTCTTCCTTCTAATGAGCTCAATTATCCTCTTTCCGATAAGGATCGCATCATTCAAGCTAGTGGAACCGAGCATCTCGTTAATGATTATCACACTTTTTTCAGTCGCAGAATCCAAGATCTTTTTTATTCTCATCAAATCATCCTCGAGCTTCCCTCTTAAGTTTTCAGGCTCCTCTGATTTTTCAAAATGAGTGTAGATATTATCTACAAGGAACAATCTTGCTTTCCTTCCAGGAACAGGTAATCCTAGGGATGCAAGGAAGAATGCCTGTCCGAATGCCCTTGAAAATGTCGTCTTTCCGCCATTGTTTGGGCCTGTAACCACAATAACGTTCTCACCTTCAGATAGTTCGAAATCATTCGACACTACCGCAGAACCAGAGGAAGCTTTTTTCTGGGCAAGTGCAAGATCGAATGACCCGAAACAATACACATCTTTCTCCGATGTGATTTCGGGGATGCAAAATTCCAACCCTATTTTAATGAGTGGAGAAATATATTCCAAATATAAGATATAAAACTGCAATTCCGTGTATATTAAAGCTACGACGGGATCAATGATATTCTTGTGGTTCTCAAAGAACGATCTCAGTTCGCCAAACTCCTTTGGAAAAAGACGTGCTAACAATACGAGGACTTCAGTTTCAACAATGTTCATCGAATAATCGGAAAATTGACTTAATTTCTCAGTATTCATTCGATTTTCCCTGAACTTCGAAAAAGCCTGGCGTACAATTTCATTATAGTTTTCTTTCCCCTTATCTCTCCTTACCGTGACTTTAGATGGAACTATGGTCAACTCATATCTAATCGACGACAGATTGGCCTTCACCCTGCGGGCCTCGGCGTATTCCTCTCTGAATGAAGGGGAGTTAACATACTCATGAATATAATCTCTGAATGCCTTGAGCCCTATCGAAGCAAGATTTGCATTTTTAAGATTCCCTTCTAGATACTCCATAGTTTCCAAGTAAAGTAAAGAAGCATCGAGAAACCAACCCTGTTTCTGATACTCATTGAGATTTTCTATCCCCGACAATCTCCTGTAAACGGTTCTCATCGAGGCTGAGAAATTCTTCAGAATTTCCAAAACTTCTGGATTCTGTAAATCCTTGAATATCTCCTGCCGGTATATCACTGTATCAACATTTTTGGGGATTGTACGGAATATGGGTCTGAGATTATAGTCATCGTTTCCAGATATTATCCCATCCACTATATTGGAAATGTTTAGATCTTTAAAAAAATCAGGATCCCCAGCTGCAATTTTTACATTTTCCCCATCAGGCCAAAGAATACTTTTTAATACCACAAAAATCACTCCTGGTGTAACTCCTTTCATTCTTTAGTTCCATACCAGGAGTCATCAGTCCTTCACAGACGGTCATAGGGGACTCCATCCTGTTCTTTTTGAGTCATAAAAAATGCATTCCTATTATTTATAGGTAATGCCATGATACTTAAAACAGCGGCCATAGAGCTTACCACCAAAACATATATTTACACTAAAAGAGCATCCCTGTTGGTCGTAAGAAATAAGTGCTGTTATGAATATAAAGGAATGGCGCTAATCTAATAAACTTTCTAAGAGATGGAAATGTATTGCATAATGTCTGACGTATAACTGACATTGAAATATTATGAGTTGATTGGGAATTTATGAACAATCCACCAATCAACAATAAATTAAATAAATTAAGGGAAGTAATATTAGGATATAGGTCATCTGTTAAAAGTTTGGAGTAACCACAAAAAATCTCTCATTAAGTGGATGTTTAGTTTATTGGATACAGATTCCCTTTATAAACGGAAGCATTACTAAGAAGAAGAAAATAAATGCAAGAGAGGAAGACTTTTCAAGGTTCCTTATGTTCTCATAAATTTCCTTGCTAAAATTAATTCCATTTATTCCATACCATTCAGATCTCTTGAATCCATTTTGAAGAT
>JAFMDN010000042.1 GCA_017857235.1 Methanobacteriota archaeon | reverse complement strand
TTATCAAAAGTGCTTTAAAAAGAACGAATAAAAACATTATACTTCCAAATAACCATATGATGCAATCTTTCATTAGATATTATTAAAGGTCGATAGCATTTAAGTTTTATTGAGTTACCGTTACTATCGAAACTATATTTTCCTATTCGACTATATGCCTCTTTAAAAAATCTCGGAAAAATAACTACCTCGGCATGAATAAGTTTACTTAAATATCTTGAATTTTCTAGGATAATATGAGACAAATCTTCGAAGGCAATTATAAAATGAATACACATCAAGAAATCCTAAAATCTATTTCGAAAATAATAATGGTTTAAAAAGGAATTTAATCATTAACCACGATTCTAATAAACAAACTAAAACAAACTAGGAATTTAGCTGATTTAGGTTTAATTACCAATATTTAAATCTAGAGTGTATTTTCTTAAACACTAACAATAATGTTATTAGAAATGTACCAATCTCTTTAACCGTGCCTAAATCATTCTCAGGATGCAATAAAAAATTTCAATATGAGTCAAAAAAAGCGGGGGAAATTAAATGAATACACCTGGTGATATGGAAACTATAATTTTCCTTTCCATTATAATGGGGTTCTCAATATATTTATCATGGCCCATTCTAAAATTAAATGAAAATCGAAAAGTAGAAAGTTATCCGGTTATACTTTCAATTGCAACCGGAATATTGTTGTTCATAATGAGTGATATATTTTCAGATGTAAGTTCCATCATTTACAATGGAAACAGTTTCCTTGCCAATATGAATCTTTCACTTATATTTGTATTCCCGCTCATATTTATATTCATTTTTCTTTTGTATTTTGAGCGGCCTATTATAATCAAAAAATTTAATGATAGAGGATTGAAGTATAGGCTTCCACTTATTATTTCTCTAGGAATGGGGTTACAAAATTTAACTGAAGGCCTCATCTTTGGATCTTCATGGAGATTGGGGTTAATAGGCCTATCGGATGTGATATTAATAGGTTTTATTTTACAAAATTTTACAGAGGGATTCCCAATAGTTGCTCCCTTGTTAAATTTTAACCGGAAAGACAGTAAAACTATTGCCTTACTTTATTTTATTGGAGGTTTTCCAACTGTGATTGGGGGAGTATTGGGTTACTCGCACTACAGTGAGATATATGATTTGCTATTTGATGGATTGGCAACGGGATCCATATTGTTCGTTATAATACCAATGATGAGGATTGTATTTAAGGAGGAAGATCCATCAAAACAATTTTTAGTTTATATAGGTATTATTGCAGGATACCTTGTTGGTTTAATTGTTAATTTAATATGAAATTTTAAAATAATAAAACCTGAAAACGCGGGGAGGGGGAATCGAACCCCCGATCCCAAAGGGAAACGGCTTAGCAGGCCGTCGCCTTACCACTCGGCTATCCCCGCTTCACTTATTTTGAAATCTCTCTTCCATTTCCGTAGAGAGCTGTTCCAATAGCTCCTCCAGATCTTCACCCTCCAAGGGGTATTCCTCCCCAGAAGTGGACCTAATTATTATTCTATAGAGGTCCCCATCGCTGTAAATTTCAACTTCTGCTATCTTATCCATGGATTATCATGGGGGATTTAATTACTCTATTTTAAATCTTTCCCTGATCTAGATGATTATTGAACTTGAATCCAGTTATTTTTATGTTGGAATATGTAATTTCTTATTTAAACCAAAAAATTATTCTAAGATATGTCAAATATTAAATATAGGGAAACAGAATTAAGAAATAAAAATAAGAAAGGTGAATTTTAATAATGGATGAACTACCGAAATTTAAATCATTAGAATTTAAAGAAGAACCAATTGCACTGGAAGAGGGTTATTATTCATATAAAACATACAAGATAATCTACCAAAACAAAGAGTTAATTGTTTTGAATAGGGGGATTGCACTTCATTCCATAATCAGGAATGATTTAAGAGTTTCAAAGTCCCCTCTTTTAATACCGTATTTCTACGACGGTGAAAATGAATTAAATTCAGATATTTTTGAGTTGGACGATTTCCTGATTTTTACCACAAGGGGCAGCATTGGAAAAGATCAACTTTCAAAGGTTTTGAAAGAAAAAGGAAAACTTGTACAATTGAATATGCAAAGCATAGCATCATCTCTGGAAAATACAGCATCTACCAAAAGGCTAGAAGCTAACAATGAAGAGAACAAAGTGATAATTAAAAATTTTCAGAATATTTATGAATTATACCAGTTGAACAGGAAAAAAATATACTTACTACTCGACTGGAACACGGGAAGAGTAATAGAGACTGAGTCACTGTATGGATATTTGCTGGATAAAGCATATTTTGGGTATTCTATTGACAGTAAGCTTATTCCACTTAGAGATTTTGCGCAGGAACATGGGACAAGGGAACTCAAGAAAAAAATACAGGAAGCCAGATTACAGGCAAAGAATTTCAGGAATCCCCCAAAGCCGAATCTTTAGATCTTAAATCTATTAGGATGAGGTAGATCTGACTCCCCAGAGCAGCCGTAAGCATACTAGCCATTCCAACTATTAGTGGGAACGCCAAAATCAACAGAATTTGATTTAGGCCAATTACACTGGAAATCAATCCAGAAATTTTGATCACAGCATAGAGGTTGTAAGCTAATAGAGGGGCTATTGAGGAGATAAAACCTGTTAGAAAGCCCAAAACCATCGAGATTAATCTCTTTGACCTGAAGAAAGATAAGGACAGTATAATTGGGATTAGTGCAGTTCCAGTAATTAGGAAACTCAATGCAGAAATTAAAAGTATTATCAGATACAGGATGAAATTCTTATTCAAGTTTTATCACCGCCACTATGCTTACATTAAGAAAATTGTAGTACTGATGATTGTACCAGCTATTAAATTGGTTTTCATAGAAATAGTTGTAGAAATCCTCTGAAGCACCTCCGGGTATAACACCCAGGTATATCCCTTCACCCGGAGATGAGATTTCCCTGAGTGACGAGGAAAGAGTTACATAATAAGCTGGAGAAGGCAATGGCGTAGCAGGCCCTACAGAAACTGTATGATCGTCTCCATAGAAAGGCAAAGGCCCAATGGAAATCTGTTCTAATGTTGTTAAGCTCTCTATGTACAAAAAATGCACTCGCCCCCATTTCCATGAAGATATATTAGTGCCTAATCTATTTATCAGATAATTAACGGCTTGTTTAAATGCCAAGGGAATTATGGTGGAAGTGTTATATCCATCAAAATTGAATTTTCCATATTCAAAGGCATATATAATGGATGTTATGAATGGCAATGGAAGGAAAGTCACATTGTTTTCATTAAAAGATCTGTAGAAAGTGTCATTGTAAATAAATGAAATTGTGTACCAGTAAATAGTCATTCCAATGGAATCTTCATACGCAGTATGATTCCATTCAGATAAGTATTGTAATGCCTGAATTTCTATTGTGGAGAGATTAGAAGTTTCAAGATATTTCATTAGAATGGGAGTAAGCATGCCTGCCCAGGAATCAGTTAAATTTGATTGCAATGCAATAGTATCTGAAATATTCATTTTATGACTTTCAAGGAATTTGTAGATTGACATAGCTCTCCCTCCAGATGACCAGAATCCGCCAATGAATGGATATGGATAATTCTCCCATACAGTAGGCTGATTTGGTGCAAAAGCAAAACCTCTGGAAGGATCAATTACATGCGGAAGATAGGAGAAAGGAACATATCCTTCAACAGAATAATTAGAATTTGAACCATTCAGTAGTGATCTGGAGCCAATAACATTCACGATTTTTCCATCTGGCAGGGTGACTTTTATCAAAGGGTATAATCCTGCAGTAAGGTATCCAGCGTTATGCTTTGAAACCAATGCAAAATTTTCTGGCGGGTATCCCCAATACTTGAGCGCATTCAGCATATCAGTGAAATTATGGGATTCATCAAGCATCAATTCAGAAATTAAAACCGGAAAAGGGCTCTGAGCAGTCCAATTTACACTTATGCCATAATGGCCTATCCTAGCTATAATCGGTCCATTGTTAGTGACACCTATTGAATAACTTTTGCCTAGGTAGCTGAAATTTCTATAATTCATGGGGTAATACTTTCCGTCCCATAAGTAATAACTTCCGTTGATATATTCCAGGTAATCATTTGCAGAATTTCCTTCTGAATCCGTTATGCCCCATGATGTATTTTGTGTATGTCCTATTAAAACACCAGGTATGCCAGCCAATGACCATCCGGTAACATTCATTATACCTGGAACATATAGTTGATCAGGAATCCATAGAGATGGAATGGTTAAAGTAAGGTGTGGGTCGTTTGCCAGTATGGGATAACCAGAATCAGAGTAATTTGAATTAATAACCCAAGAATTACTTCCAACATCATTGAATAAACCTCTATACTGGAATATGAAAGGGTCCGATATGTTTTCCAATGCAGCAACAATGAGATTTTCATTATTTTTAAGGGTAAGATTTCCAATTCCTGTAGCCCATGACTTATACCAATCTAGGTTCCACAGATAACCTGGGCTTATGTTTTGATCTGTGAGATTAAATCCATCTATTGTACCATCCCCCGGTACAACTGTTATATTCCTTGTAAAGTAAGGGTAGTAAGGATAAAAGAGGCTAATATTATAATATCCATAGATATTGAGAAATACATCTGATAATAACGGTTCATATATGCCCGTCGTCAAGAACAGAGTCATATATTCTTCCCATGCAAAAGAATAGAATGGAGACCAGAGGAAAGGTTGAAAACCAGCTAATTTAAAATATATTGGCTCTTTATAATGTTCAATATAGTAATTTATACCATTGGAAAAAGATTGCATATATGCATAATATTGAGGATAATCCTCCTTATAAAAAAGTTCCAGATTGAAAGCGTTATATGGGAGCCCAAGGTATCTCATAGCAAGATCAGAATCTAAAAATGTTTTTCCAAGATAAAGGCTAAGATTGCCGCTAGCCATTAAGGATTGAATTTCCATTTGAAATAATCTTGTATATGCCATGTAGAAACCCTGTGCGAAGAATAGATCATGGAGATTTGATGCATAGATATGAGCTACCCCGTGGCTATCTATAGAAATTGAAACGGGTGAATATATCCCCATAGAAAGGGAACCATTAGGAATTATGGGAACTTTTACATCTAAGTTCGTAAAATTGTTATTAATGGCATAGCTCCATACCCCATTCTGAGTATTGAGAATTGAAAATTGATTCTCCAAATCCATTGAAACAATTAATAATACTATAATAAGAACAAGGATCAAAACCTGGCCAATCTTCATGTTTGATAATATGAAAAAAGGTATATTAATAAATTTTTCAAGATTAAAAATATCTAGAATTTCTCGAGAAGCTTTACTCCAAGCATTTTTTCAATTTTCCGTGCAGTCTGTAAATCAGGTTTAATCTCTTCCCTTTCAATTTTTGCTATTAAATTCTTTTTTTCCTGCAATTTTTTGGCAAAATCCTCCTGGGAGAGGTTCATCTCTTCTCTCTTTTTCCTGATTATTTCGCCAAAGTTCTCCACTAAATCTATATCTTCCTGCTCCTCAAGTTTAGGTTTTTTAGGAGTTAGTTTAACAGTATGAGTTATCGGTCTTTGAACTTGAATTCTATTAGGTGATGCAGCTGGTTGCGGACCTACAACATTGCTTTTATTTTTCTTTTTGATTTCCTTGCCATATTTTGCACAATCATCACATACCCTTAATATTGAATCCTCAATCATAACTTCATGGAAAAATTTTATAGGTTTTCCACATAACTCACAATTCATATGTCAACTATTAAAAATTCTGATTAATACTTTAGGGATGTGATAGGTAAAAAATATTAATCTAATATGTATCAGCAATTCAGGGGCTGTGGGGTAGCTTGGTATCCTACGGGCTTTGGGAGCCTGAGACCCCGGTTCAAATCCGGGCAGCCCCATTTTGTGCATGGGGCAGTTTCATTGAAACCTGTCTTAAGGATTCTGCTTCTCTGGTTCTTATCTCCTTTCATTGGAATTTTAATCGGTATTGTCCTTTAAAAATATCAAGTATATACTATCTCTACTTTTCCATTCCGTTCGTTATTTATAGATATTTTCCCTTCATGCCCGCAATTTTGGCAAATGAATTCAAATGAGAACAGGCAGTTAATGTTTATTTCAGAAATAGCAGTTATCTGTATTTCATTTGATCCGCAATTAGGGCATTTGAGCCGCTCTGTTTTCATGATACATTAAAAAAAAGGATAAAATATTATGGTGCATGTGCAAAGTCTTTCAAATGCCCTCCAATAGCAGGGAATCCTATTATAAATGCCAGGATACCCGTGAGAACCATGATTACTGCAACTAGGATTGCGAGCCATTTATTTTTGGTTAATATCAATGGTAGAACAAGAATACCTGAAATTCCTGCACCGAGATACAATAAGAGCATTGCAATAGGGGAATTAGTCATTTTGTCCAGATAACCATCATACCCTGAAACTATGGCATAAATACCTGAAAAAAATGCCATTATTCCCGCGAACATGAGTGATGCTTTCTTCAATATGATATAACCTGCAATAAGAGAGGCGAGTCCCAACAATAGCAGAGGATCTCCGAATAATATACTGTAGGCTCCGCCTTCAGGTTCCGGCCAAAGCATACTATAAAAAAGTCCATAAATTAATGCGTAGAAACCGGTTCCAATAAGGAAATAAGAAAAACCCTTATCCATATCTTCGCTTTCCTTTCCCATAAAATATCTATAGACCACATATGTGGCTAATCCCACAAATATAATTCCCAAGACTGTGAGATTAGCAGCAAGTGGATCACTAAATACTGTCATTTAAATCACCTATTGATTATCATTTTCTAATATCTGAATTATCGCGTGCAAATTTACACTTTTTTGCACGCTAAAAATTATTTATATTATATCAAATTATAATTAATGCTATGGGGAGACTTAATGTCTCATTAAGCAACGATACTATAAAGAGAATTCAAGAAATTTCAAAGAGAGAGGGTAAAACCATAAGTTCTATTGTCTCTGAGTCCATTTCCCTTTACGATGATATTTCTAAATATGGGAGAAACAGGAAGGATATAGAAAGGATTTTCAAAATACTGTCCCTTATGAAAACATTTGAAGCCATTCCGGTGCCAAGTATACTCTTAGATTTCAGCATATCAAAATGCATGAGTACCTCTTCAGATGAAACAATATCCTTCTGGAAAGAGACGGGAAAACAACTTGGTGTTATTATAAAAGAAATAGCTCCTGATATTGATGATGTCAAGAATATGGTTCAAGATTATGGACCACTTTTACCATTAAATGGACTTGAAGTAATTCACAAAAATGATTTAGTAACTATAATTATAACAGGAACTGGATATACGAAGAATTCATCACTTGCTACAGCCTATGCGGTGGAGGGTTTTCTTGAGTCGTATGGATATAAAGAGTTCAATATTCAAGTTATGGAAGGTTTTGTAAAGGTAGACGGAAAGAAATAGTAAAATATGCAAGATTAGAAGCATCCACCTCTATATAAATTCTTTTCATTATTAATTTAAACTATGAAGACATAAAGGTTAAAACTTGGAAATAGAGGTAGAAATAATATGAACAAGGCTGTTCTATCGATATTCGGCTCTGAATGGTTTGGTATCTCAATATCAACCTTAGCATTGGCTCAGGGATTCATACTTCTTTTTCTTGAAACACACTATATCTATCTAAAATTTGTTGCAGAAAGTATGACTTTTTTGGGGTTATTTATTTTCATTGTAGTATTTATTTTATGGACTCTAAGGGGTTTGACTGCATCAGGAGTTAGGCTCTCACACTGGAATAATCTTACCAGATTAAGTTTTACAGCACTTATCCCGATTGTGGGATTTGTATTGAACTATCAGCTTTTCTTCTTTTTCGGATTCAACAATATAACCGCTCGATTATCGCTTATTAATTATTTTTTTGAGTATGTACTTGCATTTAGTATTGGTATAATGCTGGGGTATAAACTTTACACGAAAGAGATTACCCAGAAGGAAATAAATTATGCCATTGTTATCCCCCCTCTTTCAATAGGTGCGGGTATTTTTCTTGCAGTTCCTCTCATGGACTATTTTAGATTTTCCTACGGAACTATAATTTATTTTTTGTCTATTATGGGGATAGGAATATTTTTCTTCCTCTATATTTTTATAGGATCACTCGCTTTATCAGGGCACGTCACAGCAAAGCATCAAGAATCTCTACCCACTACTATGCTTCCGGTAGGGATAGCAAGTCTGATAGTAATAAATCTGCTTACTATAAGCACTTTTTCATTTATTCCGGGGGTCAATATCTCATTGAACTCTGTAAAATTTATTTCAATTTTGTTATGGGGATTTGAATTGTGGAATTTTATAGTGGTACTGTTCCTCATAATTACAAATCCTACAAGAGGCCAACTAGGGATATGGGCTTATGGATTTCCACTAGGTTTATTTGCCACATCTACAATCAAAATACTTGCTTTCACAAAACTTGAATTTATGTATGTAATTTTTATTATTATAATAGTGGTTATGGTAATTCTGTGGATTTACGCGTGGCTAAATACTTATATTGTTGTCAACAGAATAATTAATATTGATAAGATAGGAAAATAGATGTTCTTTTTTTAATATTTGAATACTTTCACAATTGGAATAGATTGTTTAATTAAAACGCATTTTTTCTTAAGCAATGCGGGGGGAGGGATTTGAACCCCCCCACTTGCCACGTGACCGGATCATTTTTTTTATCGATATTTTTAAAATTGAGAAAAAATTTTCTAGGTCTCATCTCTCTCTTCTGCTACCATTCCTTGGGTTAAATGAGCATATCTTTCTGTGGTCTTAAATGAATTATCGCTGAGTAAGATTTGAAACATCCTAATACCCACGGGTTAATCACCAAAAGATCCTTTCAAGAACATTGTTTTAAACCAATGCTTAACCACATGGACATGAAACCTTCGAATATTGGCCTTGTTCCAGATTCGCCTTAATATATTTCTTATATATTGGTAACTTATCCCTCCATTTTTTGGTGTGAAAAGTTCAGTTGTATTAGAATTTCAATCCTACCTTAGTCCAATTTAAACATGAAGTCATTTCTATTTTATACTCACTATTATTCTTATTTCAATCCTACCTTATTCCAATTTAAACTTTCATTCATTTTTTCCCTCCCTAATAAGTTCATGATTATTTCAATCCTACCTTAGTCCAATTTAAACAAGGCTTATTTTTGCATTTTTTAGGGGTTTAAGCGCAAAATCACAATGCTTTATGTCGGGGATGTATAATAATGTATTG
>JAFMDN010000041.1 GCA_017857235.1 Methanobacteriota archaeon | reverse complement strand
TGAATCTTTTCTAAATATTCTATTAGAAATAATAAAAACTTTTATTCTTTTATTTTAAAATTTTTAATCTTTTCATTGTAAAAGTGAAAAATTAATGGAATGAAGGAGTAAAATTTTAACATTAAATTTTTAAAAAATGAAAAAAGGTACCATTATTGACCAAAAAAGAAAACGGGCCCGCCGGGATTTGAACCCGGGATTACTGGCTTAGAAGGCCAGTGCCTTATCCAGGCTAGGCCACGGGCCCTGTTAAAGGTGATGCTTTTTAGAATAATATATTTTTCATGATTTAGCTTCTTTTTAAAAATGCATGAAGAAACTTTAATTCTAGTTTGATTTCACCTATTTGAAATGATATTAGGAATTGCTAGGCACGGCGAAACTGATTCAAACTCAATGAAGTTATGGGTTAGTGACTCTGATTATCCCTTGAACGATAAAGGTAAGATCCAAGCAAAATTATTGGCTACTTCTCTTAAGAATTATGGATTTCAGCAGATTGTAACCAGTGACAAGAGAAGAGCCATAGAAACTGCTGAAATTGTATCCCATGAACTTGGAATACCAATATATGGCTCCTTTAAAATATTTAGAGACAGGAATTATGGACCCGCAGAAGGCCTGACATCCGATGAAATTTATAATAAGTTTGGTATAAGAATGAGAAATTCGCTAACTCCTGAACTTGATCTCCTTCCAGGTGCTGAAAAGGTTGAAGAGCTAAGAGATAGGGTAATAAAGGGTTTAAATTTCTTGATGAATAAATTTGAAGAATCGTCAGTTCTTTTGATTACCCATGGAGCATTTGCAAGAATGGCTTATAGGATAATAAATGGTGATGATCAAGGCATATATTTTTACAATTGTTCCAATTTTATTAGTGAATGTAATAATTCTAAATGCAAAATAATTAGAGGTCTAGAACATATAAATTTTGATGATTCCTCATAACCCATTTCACATCTAATAAATTTAATACCAACAATAATTTACAGTGGGGGAGCCCTAGGGTGACTGTCGCCGAAAGGTGAGGAAAGTCCCCCCTTCAGGCAGAAATCCGGATAAAACCTAGGTCGAGAGGCCTATATCCTCCAGGAGAAATGGCACAGTTCCGGTAAAGGATGATTCTCTCGGAGAGGACGTTCCCGGAAATTTGTTGAGACAAGGAGGATAGGATGAAGAAAGCCCAAGCAGCCTCTGTGAGTGCTGCCTGAGAGGCGGGTAGGGCGCATAGACAAATGTCACCAACCCTGTTAAAGGGCTAACAGAAGGGGGCTTACTCAGGGCACCCCCAGAATTTTAAAATATAAGTATGCATATAACAATGAAACAGATGAGCGATATAAATGAGGTAGCCAATCAGATTGAGGCAATACTACTTGCAACGCCGGAACCTCTAACCAAGGGGGAGATTGCCGGAAAGCTTAACGCTGATATTGGTGAAATAGGTAAAGCAATGAATCTTCTTAAAAAGAGATATGAGGGGACTGCATTAGAATTAAAGAATTATGGGAAGAAATACAAAATTGTAATAAGAGAAGAATACTCTGAGATAGCTTACAGATATTCGGAATTGGAATTGAATAAGGGGGAGTTGGAAATTTTAGCTTTTTTATTTAAGAATAAGAAGGCTTATCTAACGCAGATAAAAAGACTTAGAGGCCCTAAAGCAATTGAAGAAATATCTCATTTGGAAAAACTCGGATATGTTAAACTTGAGAGGAGTGGAAGATTTAACATGTTGAGGTTAACAAGATCATTCATAAAGAAATTCGGAAAGGAAATGGAAAAGGCTCTCAAGGAACAAAATCCTGAAGTTGGGAATCAAAATTTGGAACCTTCTGTTCAGAATGGAGATATTGAAAATCCAAAGACCGATGATCCTAATTCTCAAGGTGAAAAACAATGAAAGTTGTTGTAGTTGGCGGAGGAGGGAGGGAGAATGCAATTGCATTATCTGCTGTTTCTTCCAACAATTCCGTTTATTCCATATCCCACAATAATAATCCGGGCTTAATTGGAATTTCAAAAAAACATTACAAAATAAATGAAAATGATAAGGAAGCCGTTCTAAATGTCGCCAAGAAAATTTATCCGGATCTGGTACTAATAGGCCCGGAAGATCCCTTATCCAACGGTGTCTCAGATATATTAATTTCACAGAAATTTAATGTTTTTGCTCCTTCTTCAAAGGCTGCTAAGCTCGAAACTTCTAAATCATTTCTAAGAGAATTTATGAAATATCATAAAATTGATGGAAATGTTGAGAGTTACAGTTTCACCAATTTTGATGATCTAAAAAAATTGGTTCTTAACTTAGACTATGAATTTGTACTCAAGCCTGATGGCCTTACCGGTGGAAAGGGGGTTTTAGTACAGGGTTTTCACTTTAATAGTAAAGAGGATGGGCTTTCCATTGCTAGGAAGCTTTTCGAAAATGGAGTAAATAAATTATTGGTTGAAAGGAAATTGATAGGTGAAGAGTTCAGTCTCCAGGCCCTTGTATATAATGATAAATTAATTTTCCTGCCCATAGTTCAAGATTATAAGAGAGCTGGCGAAAATGATACCGGGCCGAATACAGGTGGAATGGGATCAATTTCATTTTCAGAATCCGGCCTTCCATTTATACCAGAAAATCATGTTGAGAAAGCTAAAGCCATCATGAGAAAACTTGTTGAATTAATGCATAACGAGGGAACACCATACTTCGGGCCCATATACGGCCAGTTCATGTCTACGAAGGATGGCCCGAAATTAATAGAAGTTAATGCAAGGTTTGGAGACCCAGAAGCAATTAATGTACTTGATCTGATGGATGATTCGATCGCCGACGTTGCAATCAAACTCATGGAAGGAGGTCTTCCTACTTTGAATATAAAGAACCAAATCAATGTGGTAAGGTACATAGTTCCTATAGGTTATGGAACAGATCCAATGCCATCTAAGCTTAAGGTTGACGAATATTATCTGAGAAAGAAAGGATTAAAAATTCTCTATGCGAGCGTTGACAAAAAAGGCGATTACCTTAGACAAACAAGGTCTCGGAGTCTTGCGTTGCTTGCCAGGGGTAACTCTTTAAGCGAAATAATACCAAAATTTGAGGGAATAGAAAAAGGAATATCCGGTAAATACTATTACAGGAAAGACATAGGAACTTTCGAAAGTATTGAAAAAAAGACAAGTTTCATGAATTCTCTCCTGAAGAATTAGAGGAAAATTTGCGAAACCCTAACAAGAACATCCGGTACTGTTAGTTCTTCTGAGCTGATTGATACCTTTTCCATAACTGATAAATCAGATATATAATCCCCTTCTGGAAAACCTCCCATAACAATTAGATCGAAATTTTTTAAGTAACTGATTTCCTTCATGTGACCGTATTGAGATAAAACTATTGGTTTCTTTCCCGTTTTAACGAGATCTTTGAGGGACATTTCTCGAGAAGATCTAAGTAATGGTTTGACTCTTTCCTTAAACTCCTGAAACGTTTCTGCCCCCATGAGATCTTGCCAGGTAATTATTTTGTTATTTCTGGTATGTATTGTGTATTCTATCCCCTTTTTAATATAGTTTGAAAGTATTGAGTGGAAAACATATGGTATATCTGGTCTGCCCGCTCTTTGATAGTCTTTTGCAAGTGAAATGAATTTATGCTTACCCCTCTCAAGTATATCGTCCTCGTTATCCACGAATATTTTGTTCCTCTTAGTGAAATCTGATACAAGTTCCAGTTCAGAGTCCGCCAAAATAATTTTCATTCTTAACCGAATATAGAACCAATCCCGTTCAGGACGTCAGATCTTTCCTTCTCAATAAATGATTTAACCCTTTCTTTCTCTTTTTCATCAAGCGGATCAGAAATCTTTGATAATTCATTCCTTGCCACGGATAACCTTTCCTCTACCCCTTCCAATATTACATATACGTGGGATTCGTCGTTAAAAACACTTCCATCTTTTATAGTTATTGATAGTCTTGATATCTCATCAATGTTTAGAATTTTATCGAGCTCTGATTGTTTTTCCTTTTTTATCCTGAATATTTCCATATTTCCCTATCATCAATTCATAATTATCTTTTTTGCAGCATTTCTGTGTTTAATATATGCAATCATGATAGTGCTCACAGATGCGATTATGAGAACAATCCCGCCGATTAAGAAATAGTTGAATAGAGATTTGATCTTCTGCTGTACAACATTAACATAATGTACTGATACATTTACAGGCCCCTCATAGTTGACCGGCACTTCATAGAAATTGGTTCCGTTAGCTTCGCCTATTAATTTATAACTCTGGTTCTCCCCATTCACATTTACTTCTTGAATTTTGAGATATCTCTTCTCTGCAATTATTACACTTCCAACCTGTCCTGAAACAAAATTAACATAAGCTTCATTTCCGTTGATCTTATATGATAATGCATAAGATCCGTTGATAGGGATGTAAGATAGATTTCTACCCAAATAGAATACTCCCAGATAAGAATCATTTGACAACAGATTATTAAAAATCTCATTGGCTGCTGATAATTCAAAATTCATTAAAATAATTCTAACATTTGAAAAAGGATCATTTATTAAAATAGAAGAATTTGAAAGTATCCTTGAATCACCAGGTACATAAATATAGCCAATAACTGAATTGTTTAGTTTTATATCATAGTACCTATACCTTAGAATGTAATGATCCAGAATTCCCTGGAAGGGAATTTCAAATATGCTATTTGTCCTTTGGGTTACATTTGATGGTGTAAAATTAAATCCCGGATTGAGCACAATTTCAATATTGCCATAGAAATTAAATAAATCAATCTCCGGATTTGCATTGTCATTTATACTAATTAATTGCCCATTGGAACTTATAAGCCCATTTTCATAATCACCTTCACCATTAAGGATTAATTTGTAAATTGGTTGTATAGTGACATTATTGAATCTGAAACCTATATTTTCAAGAGAGTTCCCTTCCATTTGGAAAGATATGAAATTGCCGATATATGTGCCATTTTCTTCAATAATTTGCGATATAGGAGTATATATGGGAACCACCATGAACATCAGGAAAGTTGGGGTAATAGAATTCAAATAAATTGTGTTTTCAGAAGATACAGTTGGTATTCCACTTATAATTAAACCGGTCACATTTTTTCCTTCTAGAACTCTATAAAACAGGTTAAATCCAAGAATTGTTACATTGTTCAGATCGCTTACATTAAGCGGTGTGACCATGGTAATGTTCCCGCTTCCCATCCAATAGAACTCACCATTAACATTCTGTATAAAATGAAATACAGAATAACCTGGCATTCCGGTAATTAATTGAATATATTCAATATAATTGAAAACTGTCACGTAACTCCCGTCAACGAAAACTTGAATATTTGAAATATTGTTTCCCTGTTGATTGTAAATTATAAAATTGAATGAGTTGTTATTTAAATGTGCCGTAACTGGAACGGTACCGATGATTAGTGCAATTATTATTGGAACCAATAGATAAATTTTAAATTTTTTCTGCACATGAGCTTATCAATCTTTCATTTATAATTAATTTGATACAAATTTCGAATCTCTGATAATTTTACATCAAGATTAGAAATTATTGAAATATGGATCTGTAATTCGGATATGATAATTATGCCAGGAGTTATTAAGAAAAACGAACCGCCCAAGGGCCCCCCGGTGGAATTCAAGGTCAGCACTGAGGATGAATCAACCCGTGATATTAAACATGTATTAGTCGTAATGAGCGGTAAAGGAGGAGTAGGAAAGACAACAGTAGCTGTAAATCTTGCCGTGGAATTATCCAATAGGGGATATATGGTTGGCCTAGTGGACTCAGATATACACGGTCCGGACGTACCTCAAATGCTGGGTTTGGTTGATGATAAACCTTACCCTAATGAAGAAAATAAGATTGTGCCGGTTTCATATAACAAAAATCTGAAGGTTATTTCCATAGAATATTTTCTCCCATCAAGAGATACCCCTGTAATATGGAGGGGATCTTTGAAGCATAAGATGATCCAGCAGTTCATACAAGATGTTGACTGGGGTCCACTGGATTATTTGATATTCGATCTTCCACCCGGCACTGGAGATGAGCCTCTCAGCATAGTGCAACTTATTCCGAAAGTTACGGGATTTATTATAGTAGCTACCCCTCAGGATGTAGCCATGCTGGATGTCAGGAAGGCGATAAATTTCGCTAAAGAATTGAAGAAGCCCGTTATAGGTTTAATAGAAAACATGAGTGGTTTCATATGCCCGCACTGTGGAAAGATAACCTACATTTTCAAAAAAGGCAGCGGAGAAAAAATTGCCAAAGAATATGGTATTACATACCTTGGTTCTATACCGCTTGAACCCATAGTTGTTGAGGATGGAGATGAAGGCACTCCCCTGGTGATCGCTCACCCATTAAGCCAGAGTTCAAAAAGCTTCAAGGAAATTACAGATAGAATAATTGAAATTGTAAATAAATTGAATATGTAATTTTATTTTTCTATCCATATTTCAAGCCAGGGTATCATCACAGCAGAAATTACCCCGAAGATCATTACTACCCAGAAGGAATAGGCCAGTGAATAATGTAAATAATTCAATATAGATATCATTCCGATTCCTGTCGCGCCGCCCAAAACCACTCCTATACCCCAAACAATACCGCTAGACACTGTTGCGATCTCCTTGGGAATTTTTTGATTTACATACCCCATGAGAACAGGGAATGAAGTCAGAGAGAAGAGTGAGAACAGGGCGAAAGAAGCTACCGATATAACTAAAATTCTTGAAAAGAGGAGGAAAAGGGCGAAGGTTATAAGAGAAAATACAGTGGTTATGGCAACCACTATTTTACCACCCCATCTTGTTGTTAAATAACCAAAAAGGGGTTGACCTATAACAGCCATGAGTAAAGATACGGTCATTATTATACCCATTAATGCGTGTGACTTTGTTAACTCCACAAAATATTGTGGAATGTATACTAATGTTCCGTTAAAGAATATTGCCCTAAGGAAGCTCATTATAGTCAGATAAAGGACGAATGCAAGGAAACCTTTTTCTATTCTTGTTTTTGTTTTCTTTTCGGTTGATTCTTCTTTTTTTGCAGGCCTGAATTTAATGTTTCTAAGAAATACGTCCACTAGAAGGGCTGAGATAATTGCCAAAACACCAAGAAATGCTAGACCTGTAACATAACCAAGAAATTCTATGGAGAAAACAACAAGTGAAGGGAAAGCCGCCCTCCCCAATGAACCAAATGATCCATTTAATCCCATATAAGAGGCAGCTTTTTGATTTTCGTATGATTGTGAAATTATAAATGCTCCCAATGGATGGTAAGTGGATTGACCTATTCCGAGTATAATTGCTCCGGCCACTATAGTTTCAATGGAAATATTATGATAAATAAATGGTAATATGAAAAGAAATGCGGATATTCCTTGTAGAAATATGCCAAGAGACATAAATGGTACATGCCTACCCATTCTTTGAGCCATGAGGCTTAAAGGTGTACTCAATAAACCTGATGTAACTGTATAAACTATGGCAACAGCACCCAATATTGGTAGCGTTAAACCTGGAATGAAGAGATAATAGGTTATTAGGACAGAGAAGATAATATTGTAACCATCATTTATGAAATGGGCTAATGAGGTCATTATAAGCGGAACAAGTGAATTTTTCATTGCACATTATTTCATTCTTAAACTTATTTATTTCTCATTTAAGGATAAGATATATATCCGATTAATAATTGGTCAAAATAATGAGGAGAGTCAAAAGGGAAAGAATATTCAAAGGTATCATTACGCTCATGATACTCAAGGCCCTTTGGGACTCTCCTAAGCATGGATATCTTCTGGAAAATGAAATCAGTAATATGATAGGGGATAGACTGTCCGAAGGCGAAATATATTCCCTCCTAAAGCACATGGAATTGAGAGGCTTTGTGTCTTCAAAATCTGAGGTGTGTAACAATAGGTTAAGGAAATATTATGAAATAACTCCGAAGGGCAGGGAGTTTTTCCTAAAACATAAAGCTCCAATTGCAATCATGATACCCATGATAATGGAGTTGAAGAAGTTCATGGATTCCCTTGATAGTATTGATGAATTAAATAATAAAAATCAATAAGGTTAAAAGATTGTATATTATTCCTAGTCATGGATTATTCATTACTGTTTTACGGTTCTGATGAACTTGCAAAGCAGATAGGGAAATCCTCTGGAGAGACGGATATAAAATATTACCATACCAAAAGGGGAGATTCTGAAATCACTATCCTTTACCCCTTCAAATTTCCCGAGAGGATTCAACCCCTCATCAATAGTGCTTCGGTTTCAGAAAAAGCTCTTGTGGAAATTCAATCACTTGATAAGTTCGTCGGTGAGCTTCTACTTGTTTTAGATTATTATGGTATTAATGATGTAGGGGTCATTTCAGATGATACCACTTTTTCCACAGTTCAAAAAATTACCAGGGGGATGAACTTCAAGCTTTCAAAAGTCGAAAAAAATATGGGTTCAATATACGATTTTCTTGATAAGTTCCCTGAACCATCTAAATTCAATAAAACCATGATTTTCGTAGATCAGGCATTTCCTGTTAAGGGTGTCGGTACAGTAGTTCTCGGTTTTGTAATGGGCGGAACTGTTAAGAAACATCAACAATTGAAATCCTATCCAAATGGAAAAATTGCCGAAGTCAGGAGTATACAAATCATGGATGTGGATAGGGAAAGTGCTGTACCATATTCAAGAGTTGGCCTAGCCTTAAAAGGTGTTGAAGTGGATGATGTAATGAAGGGAACAATTCTTTCTGAGGATCAAGATATTGAACTAGTGGATTCTTTAGAGTTAAATATTAAAATTAGCCAGAGCGTAAAAATCCAACCTAGAGCTGGGGAGAAAATCCAGGTGAATTTTGCCTTCAATAATGTTAATGCCGTTATATCAGATTTTGATAATGGAAAGATCCTTGTTGATGTTGACAAAAAAATTGCAAAAATAGAAGGTATCGTTTACAGCATTACTGACCTAAACATTTCACCGAGGATTCTTGGAGCTGGTATAATTGGAAATAACTATTGAAATAACGATTCCTAAAAGTGCTTCGAAATTGGTAGAAAGCGTAATGCCTGATCACTTGAAATATATAACTTGCACTGAAAGCAATGAAACCATCATTTGTAAAGCTCATGGTACTACTAACGATGTCAGGAAAACAGTTAATGAATTCCTTGAATCACTTAATTTTATGGAAAGAATTGAAAATCTAACAGAACAAGAATTTACAAAATAATTCTTTGGCATTCCTAGTTTAGATATATTTTTAACAAAGTGTTTAATTTCAATTGCCCGAGTGGGGTAGCTTGGATCATCCTAGGGGCCTGCGGAGTCCCAGACCCGGGTTCAAATCCCGGCTCGGGCGTATCTTTAAAGGCTAAATTCTGTAATATTTAAGTGCAAGGAGGGATTATTACATCCATAGTAAATCCCTACAAAAAATGCCTATGAGATGATATTTGGAGGCGATATTACAGGAAAAGCAATTATACCCATTGTGAAAAATAATGGCGGCT
>JAFMDN010000002.1 GCA_017857235.1 Methanobacteriota archaeon | reverse complement strand
TTGCAATTACATAATAAAATTAATAAGGGATGATGATATGAAATCTTCATTATGGAATAATTGTAAGACCTGTAAGTTATTTCACATATTGCAATGCTCAAAAGAGAGGGAGGATAAATTTGGTCATAGAGCTAAAGGATAGATTGAATATAATTTCGTACAGGTGTCCCACACCATATGGTAAGGGATTTACCGAGTTAAGTACAGGAGGGTTAGTTGCAAGTCTATACTCTTTGAAATCTTCCCACAAATTGAATTGGATATGTTATGATATTATGAATTCAAGTGAGACTAACAACGGATTATCAATAAAGAGGATTAAAATTGATAGAGAATTGAATGAAATGTATTATGGTAAATATTGCAATAGCTATATATGGCCACTTTTTCACTATATTTCTAATGTGGAATTTTTCGATCAAAAGTATTGGTTGGCATATAAGAAGGCAAATGAAATCATGGCTGAGGCTATATCAAAAACTTTGAATAAACAGGAATTAATTATAATAAACGACTACCATTTATCGCTGCTGCCACAGATGCTCAAAGAAAAGGGCTATCTCAAAATAAGTTTCTTCTGGCACATTCCTTGGATAAATTATGAATACGTGTCAAGGCTTCCAAATTTAAATGATATTGTTAAGGGGATTCTAGGTTCGGATATAATTGGTTTCCACACCAAAGAATTTAGAGATAATTTTATAGAAACAGCAAGGTATTTTAGTATTGAAATATCTGAGAGCAAACTTAAGAACATAAAAAACGTTCCTATCGGATTAAATACAAAATTATATGAGCTCAATAAATCTTTAAAAGGAAATTCTGAAATGAACAAGCAAGTACAGGGACTAAAAAGGAAAGGAAGTAAGGTGATTGGAAGCATATCTAGATTGGATATGA
This sequence comes from Methanobacteriota archaeon, assembly GCA_017857235.1. GTDB lineage: Archaea > Thermoplasmatota > Thermoplasmata > Thermoplasmatales > JAFMDN01. Next base: position 86,941 of record JAFMDN010000002.1, on the reverse strand, counting down.
CTAAGGGGATAATTCAAAAAATTCAGGCTATGGATTATCTTTTAGACAGGCATAAGGATTTAATCGGAAAAATAGTGCTAATAATGGTTGTAAGTCCATCAAGAACTTCAATAAAGTAATACAGCGACTTAAAAAAGGAAATAGACAGGGCGGTGGGGAATGTAAATTCAAAATTTAGGACTTTAGATTGGTCTCCCATATTGTATATATATAGAAGAATATCTCAGGCTGAATTAGTATCCATAATGAAAAATTCAGACATTTTCCTCATAACCCCCATAAAGGATGGACTCAATTTGGTTGCTGAAGAATACCTTTTATTAAACGATACGGGAATACCAATAATTTCAAAATTCGCCGGTATTTCCAACTATTTAAATTTAGTCCCAAAAGTTAACCCTTATGATCCTATAGAGGTTTCCGAGACAATATTTAATATAATAAATGAGGACAAGAAAGAGATCAAAAGAAAAAACCTAGAAATGACAAAGATAGTGAAATCATTAGACATATTTAACTGGCTCAATAACATGATTTTGTAATTCATCCCTCTATAAATTTGCTGTAGTCCATAAGCAATAGGGCCCAGGAATAATGGCTGATGGCCTGTGGATAATTTCCTAAATACCTATGGGAGCCAAATTCTATTTCTTCAGGTAAAACATGTTCTCTATTGAATATTCTAGTAAAGAAGTTTATCCCTTCTGTTACTTCATCTAACCTCTTCAATCGAATCAAATCTCTTAAGTACCAAAAGGATAGCATCAAAAAGGCATTGTCTTCTCCATTAAGCCCATCATCAATTTCATACCTTTTAAAAAGATATTTCTCCCTCATTAATCTCTTCACAATTAAATCAAGGGTATTTAGGAAAATAGGATCCTCGGGTTTCATAAAATCAATCAACGGTATTATTAACAATGATGCATCTAATTTGTCAGTCCCTGGATAGTGAGAAAAATAAGAATCCCTATATACACAGTTTTGTATTATAAATTCATAAACTTCATCTTTTGATCTCTTAAATCTTTCAGCAAGGGAATTAGAAAAAGTCTTTCTTGCCAGGTATTCAAGATCAGAAAAACCAAGCCATGCCATTATTTTAGAATAGGTGTAATGCCTTCTCCTGCCTCTGATCTCCCAAATTGAGGAATCGGGATAATGCCATATCTTCTCTAGGTTTAATCCTATTTTAATTACCTTGGAAATAATGTGGGTGCTCGGCATTCCCCCCTGGTCGAATATAATCCTTAGCCCATGTATTAAAGATACGTATTGATCTATTTGCAGTTGTCTCCCAGCATTGTTTCCGAATCTAACAGGCTTTGAGCCGTAATATCCTTCAAGCTCTTCATCAATAACTTCATCAGAAGCCTTTTTCCCATTTAGTGTGTAAACTGAATATATCTTTCCCTCTTTTTCTATGGCATCGACAATGTTCAAATAAAATCTTAAAGCCTCATCAAAATAACCAGCCCTTATTAGAGCCTCTATTACAAATGATGTATCCCTAATCCACATATACCTATAGTCCCAATTTCTTCCTCCTCCAATGGATTCAGGCAAGGACGTGGTAAGAGCAGCAACCATAAATCCAGAAGGCTCAAAAAATAATCCTTTTAATATCAAAAATGATCTATTTAAACTCTTAGATTCTATACCTTCGTAATTTGATTTTAAAACCCAACTCTTCCAAAATTTTCTGGTCTCATTCAATCTAAAGTTGGGATGAAATGCATTTATGGATAGAGGGAAGTCTAATCCATATGAAAGCACAAGCCATTTAATATTTCCTTGTTTTAGAGTAAATTGAGACTTTGCAATATTATCTTCAATTTCAAAATTATCATTGGAAATTAACGTCAAAGATCTCTCGCCCTCTGATGCTTTAACCCCCTTATTTTCATAAATATTGAACTTTCTTTTATTAGTCTTAAAAGGGGCAAAATTTAATTCAACATCTGTCGGATAGAAGGCTTCTAGTCTAGCATATATTTCAGGGAAATAAATTGATGGCTCATGGTGCATTGGCATAAACCAAATGAGCCTAGCAAGCATTTCTTTCTTATTGTAATAATCAATTTTAACTATCAGTGTGTCCTCCTCGTATGAGATATCTGAATAGAATTCATTTCCATTCAAAATTATGTCAAAAAAACCCCCTTTTGATTTATCCAGGATGGAAAAGAATACTGGTGGTGAGTCAAAATTTGGAAAACAAGCAAAATCTATCTTTCCATTGTTAGTAATAAGGGCACCACTTCTATTATTTAATATAGGTAAATGATTTTCTATTGGGAAATAATCAATCATTAAAACATCAAGCATTTTGGAGATAAAAATCTGTTTGATTGCCTCCAATGGAAAAGAAGGTTTAAATAGAAATTTTCTCATTTGCAATTATGTTTACTGGATTAGAAAAATACGTAAGAAAAGAAAATACCGCCCTAGTAGTATGGGACGTGCAGGAAGCTTTAGTAGGTAGGATATTCAATAGAGAGAAATTCGTAACGGACTTAAAAGATTTCATAAGCTGGGCGAGAATTAAAAGGATACCCATATTTTATACAGAAATTACTCCTTTACCAGAGAGATATGAATCAATAATTCGAAAGATTTCATTTTCTGCAGGATGGAATCCAGGGAATATTATTAAAGAGGTTTATCCTGAAAAGGATGATATAATATTGCATAAGAATACAGCCAGTATATTTACCGGTACAAATTTTGAATTAATGTTAAGAAATGGTGGAATAACTAATATAATATTCACAGGTATTGCTACAGAGATAGGTATAGAGACATCAGCTAGGCACTCCTTAACCTTAGGCTTCTTACCCATAGTTGTGGAAGAGCTGGTATCATCTGGAGACAGGGATGCGCATGAAAGAAGCTTGAAAAATATGTCGAAGCTTATGCCAGTAATGAAAATAGATGAAGTGAAGAAACTCTTCTAAATAGTTGAGATCGGATAAAATTTTATATTATTTTTCGTTTTTAATATTATGAATTCCAGAAAGCTCATAGGATATATTTCGTTGATACTGATATTAATAATATCATCAATTATATTTTATGAATTTTATACAATTGGAAGCTATGGTAGAGGTTTAATATATGACACCATAATTTCAGTTGTTTTCGCCATAATATCGTATTTAATGCATTCAATTTTAAATTCTTATAAAATAGTGACAGGTTTAACGTACGGGTATTACATATTGAGCATTGTTTATTTTGCATCATATGTATTTATATTCGATGAGAAATTAATTAGTATCTTGGTGCTCCTTGTTTATGTATTGTTCTCGATGCCGTTTATCTATTGGTCTATAGGTATAAAGAATAAAACTAATTCAAGATTAAAATAAATTTCTCAATTTTCCAGTAGTGCCATAATATAGCCAGATATAGCTATCAAAAATCCCAATGCCATGAGGAACGAAAAACTTCCAATTAGGCCAGACATGAGATACTCATACCCACCTATTACAGCCAATAAAACCCCCAGGAATCCTATTATGGAACCATAGAACAGTCTTTTTCCCGATTTAAAAGTTAAGCCGACTAGAACCAAGGAAATTATAAATATCAAGCCACCAAGCATTGCATGAATTGCAATGATGGGGTAACTGGAAAGATAGTACATGAATGATCCTTTGCTTCCTATATTTATAAAAATTGAAATATAATTACCTATTAAAAACTCGAGAAAAATCAGGCCCAAGTTTGCATGGATAGGTATCTTATTTTTAATGTTCATAATTTTCCATAAGCATTTAGATTTATATTTTCTTTTATTAGCAAAGCTAAAATAACTTAAAGTTTCCTTATAAAACCAGATATTCATTAATTTCAAAATTAAAATTCTGTGAAAGAAGATTTCTCATAATGGTAACGAAATATTTCATCATCTTTCCTTCTACTACCACATTGCTGGTACATTCATAATTATCGCAAGATGCATCAAGGTATACCCCAAGAGCTAACAGTTTTTTAACTTCGCCGAAAACGATTAATGGTGAGAATTGAGGCGTTCCCAATAAATTTTCCAGATCTTCTAATTTAATTGTTATAATAGAGTCATTTATTTTTATAATGAAACCATTTTTTTCTAAAGAAAGGGTTGGATAATTAAGTAAACCAACCATTTTATTTTGTTTTCCACGAAATTTTATTTTCATGTATATCAGTTCAGAGGAAGGAGAATATTTTTTAATAAATTCAATTGGATCACGAATCCCGGATCTTATTTGTTCTATGCGAAAGGTATCATCTCCAAATTCATTGTTGTAAAAGTTGAAAAGATCCATTAGCCTGTCAGATACTTGCTGAGAGGAGGAATCATTATAATGCACTAAATGATAAAGCCTACCACCATATATGGGTCCAGCAGGATAAAAAATAGTCTCATCAATTTCATCGAGCCTCTTGGACTTATTTAAATATTCTTTAAATTTTTGAGGCATAAAGTGCAATTCATTAATGCTCAACCATGTTAGTTTCCCAACTTTCGAGAAGGATATGTTGTGCTTATCAATTTTTATTCTTAATTCCGGATACTTTAGATCATTTTCATGTATAGGAACTAAGTATTTCTTTTCAAAATGATCTTCATAAATTAGTAATCCTTCTATCAGATTATAAATTTCTGGAAGCAATTTTGACGCATCTATGCTAAAAACAACCTCCCTGTTGAAGATTTGAGAAATTGTATTTTCTATATCTTTTATCATCCAGATTTAAATTATTTATTGCGACTATTTAATTATTTGTAAAAGGATAGGCAAAAAGCCTCCAACCTCTAGGTATAAGATGAATTAACAAGTGTAGATAAACAAGTGTAGATAAATCATCATGATAATCATATAGAATATAATTGCTATTATCATGTGATATTTTCCCCCAAAGTATGGAAGAAGGGTTCTTGTTCTCCCACCCGATTGGAGATTAATGGAACTGATTCTTAAAAAACAGAGTGATTGTGGGCATATGGTTCTTGAGATTGGGATTATGCCTGACCTTATGTACCTCCTTATAAACGTGAACCACAAGAATAATGTATGCTATGTTGTAAATAGAATTTCGGGATATTACTCACAAGTACTCATGGAAAGGTTCCCAGAACTCAAAAGGAAACTTCCAACCCTATGAGCACATTCAAAATTAATTTCTTTCATGAGTGTGGTGACACTTGGGTATGTGAATTAATGCATAGAGGAACAGAAAGGGTGATAATGATTTAAAGGCAATTGAATCTTTCAACTTTATTGAGGCCGTAAAAGGTCTTATTTTTATATTTTGGTACGAACCATGAAGAAAAGAGTCAAGGACAATATTGAATATGAGAGATAACAATAAGTAAATGAAACGGCAGAAAAATAAAGTTGTGTTAAAGCGCTATAACGCATTATTGCGTAGCAAGAGCTAGGAAATGATTGTGGGAGTTAAAATGGCATTGGCGAATATACACAGGCACGGGCGCAAGGGGATTTGAACCCCTGACCCACGGCTTAGGAGGCCGTTGCCCTATCCATGCTAGGCCATGCGCCCTCCAGACGTTAATTAATAGTTATTTTTTAATTTTGCCCTTAATCGTCTAATACATTGTGAAAAGTATATACAATTCGAAAAAATAGGGTATTGTGATGTAAATGGCGAGACCAAAGGTATCAGTTATAGGAGCTGGACAAGTTGGACAAATGGTGGCTGAACACATTGCTATAAAAGAGTTGGCTGACGTGTACCTATTTGATGTTGTCGATGGAGCAGCAAAAGGAAAATCATTGGACATTATGGAAGGGCTACCACATTGGCATTCTGACTCATTCCTTGAAGGATACACCATTGGTCCAAATGGAGAAAATTACGAGAATCTAAAGAATTCTGATGTAATCGTCATAACAGCCGGAATGGCCAGGAAACCTGGAATGAGCAGGGACGACCTCCTGTTCAAAAATGTAGACATAGTAAAGAGTGCCGCTGAAAACGTTAAAAAGTATTCTCCTAACTCAATAATAATCGTTGTAACGAATCCAATGGATATAATGACATACACAGCTTTTAGGATAATAAATCCGAATCCCAAAAGGATCTTTGGTATGGGGGGAACTTTGGATTCAGGAAGGTTTATGACTTTTGTCGCTAAAGAACTTGGGGTATCAGTAGAGGACGTACAGGCATTTGTTGTGGGTGGACATGGAGACGATATGGTTCCATTTGTGAGATATTGTTCTGTGGGTGGAATCCCCATAACTGAACTGTTGCCTAAAGAAAAGATTGATCAAATTGTAGCGAGAACCAGGAACGGTGGGGGAGAAATTGTTCAATATCTCAAGACAGGATCGGCATATTTCGCGCCTGGAATATCTACAACAATCATGGTGGAATCTGTTCTTAAGGATAAGAAGAGGGTAATAACTGTTCCGGCCTATCTCAGTGGTGAAATAGGTAAGCATTACGGTGTAGAAGGATTCTTTGTAGGAGTCCCTGTAAAGATTGGAAAAGAGGGAGTTGAAGAAATATACAAACTAAACTTTACCCCTGAAGAAAGAAAACTCTGGGACATTAGTGCTTCACACGTAAAAGAAAATGTGGAAAAAGTAAATAAATATTTAAATTTATAAAATTAAATTAGGCGGTCGCTACAATTTCTTTTTCTTTTAATTTGTTAACGAAGTTCTTTAATCTAGCAGCTAGGTCATCATCTATTAGATGTTCAAAAATACATGCCTTCTCATAGGCCATTTTCTTGTCGCAACCCATAAGTACAAACAACTCATAGATCGATTGTTCCTTTTCATTTAGTTTCTTTAGAATTTCTCTCCCTTTTTCTGTAAGGGTCATTCCTCTATACTTCTGGTAATTTATAAGACCGTCTTCCGCTAATTTCCTCAGCATCTGACTTACAGAGGCAGGGGTAACTTTTAGATACTCAGCTATTTCAAGGGGTCTTGCGTATCCGTGTAGTTTTATGAAGTAGTCGATCGCCTCAAGATATTTTTCACGGTCTTCTCTTCCCCTCACAATTATTATATCAATTTTAATTATTTTAATTTAACTAAATTAGTTTAGTTTCCTTCGCAAAATAAAATAATTCGAATTTCATTTACTTTAGTGGAACAACTTGGGGATATATCCCTGCTTAAGGATAAAGCTAAGGAAATAAGAAAATTAATTCTCTTAATGACTTTCAATGCCAAAAGTGGCCATCCAGGAGGCTCTCTTAGCGCAACGGATATTATAACATATCTTTATTTTAGAGAATTAAGGATTGATCCAAAGAGGCCAGATTGGGATGATAGGGACAGGTTCGTATTATCAAAGGGTCATGCATCACCTGCACTTTATGCTGCATTAGCCTTAAGAGGTTTTTTTCCAGTGGAGAAATTGTTTACTTTTAGGAAAATAAATTCTGAATTGCAAGGGCATGTAGTAAATCACATACCAGGAGTAGATGCCACCGGCGGATCACTAGGGCAAGGCTTAAGTAATGCCATAGGTATGGCACTTTCAGGTTTAATTCGAAAAAAAGACTATAGAGTATTTGCTATGATTGGTGATGGTGAAAGTCAGGAGGGTAGTATATGGGAAGCAGCAATGTCCGCTGCCCATTATAAGTTATCCAACCTAATAGTATTTTTAGATAGAAATATGATACAACTTGATGGTTTTACTGAAAACATAATGAGTTTGGGGGATTTGGAGATGAAATTTAGTTCATTTGGCTGGAAAACCAGGACAATTAATGGTCATGATTTTTATGAGATTCATGATGCAGTAGAATGGGCAAAGGAGGAGATTGGCCCAAAGATGATTATTGCCAAGACTGTAAAGGGAAAAGGAGTATCTTTTATGGAAAATAATCCAGAATACCATGGTAAACCGGTTCCTAATCAAGAGCTCTTGAATAAGGCCATAGAGGAAATAGAGAGGGAATAGCAATGACAAATCATGAATTAACCTGGCTTCCCAACCTAATAAATTCAGTCGAAAGAAAGAGCCAAAGGGAAAGCTATGGAAAAACATTAGTTAGGCTAGGCGAGGATCAGAGAGTTGTTGTATTGGATGCAGATCTTTCGACATCTACGCATACATCAATGTTCGGAAATAAATTTAAAGAGAGATTCTTTAACATGGGAATATCCGAAAACAATATGATAGGGGTAGCGGCGGGCCTGGCATCAACGGGTTTGATTCCTTTTGCATCATCCTTTGCTGTTTTCGCAACTGGAAGGGATTATGATTTTGTACGTCAGAGTGTTTGCTATTCAAATCAGAATGTTAAAATAGTAGCAACTCACGCAGGGCTGACTGTGGGTGAAGATGGTGCAACTCACCAGATGATAGAAGACTTAGGGTTAATGTCCGGTTTGCCAAACATGACTGTAATTTCACCCGCAGATGCTCCTGAGACGGAAGGGGCTGTAGAATTTCTATATGAATTTAGGGGACCTGCATATATGAGACTTTCAAGGGAAAAAGTACCAGTTGTTCATCAAGATAAAAATTTTCAATTTAAGAAATTAGAAGTACTGAAAGATGGTGATGATGTTACCATTATTGCTACAGGAATTATGGTTTATGCCGCTATGGTAGCTGCAGATTATTTGAAACATAAGGGTCTTGATGTTGCAGTATTGAATGCCAGTACGATTAAACCAATAGATTCAGAAACAATATTAAAATATGCAAGAAAGACGGGATTAATTATTACATCAGAAGAGCACAATATTATAAATGGCTTAGGGAGCAGGGTTAGTGAAATAGTGTCAGAGAATTATCCTTCAGTAGTTATTAGACATGGGGTTCCTGATGTATTCGGTGAATCAGGATCAGCATGGGAACTAATGGATAAATATATGTTAAATCCATTAGGGATAGTAAGAAAAATTGAACAAGGTTTGGAGGTTAGAAAGAAATGAAAATATTTTTAGATACTGCAAATGTTGAAGAAATAAAAGAGGGGGTATCTTGGGGGGCAGTTGACGGCGTAACGACCAATCCCACATTAATATCCAAAGAACTAAAAGGGGGACTTACCTTCAAAGAATTGGTAACTACCATACTGAAGATAGTTGATGGTCCAGTTTCTTTGGAAGTTACTGGATTGAACCATGAGGAAATGGTGAGGGAGGCCAGAATACTCAAATCACTAGGAGAAAATGTGGTAGTAAAAATTCCAACTACAGTAGAAGGACTCAAGGCGATAAAAATTCTAAACAAAGAGAAGATTAACACTAATGCAACGCTGGTTTTTTCCTTGAGCCAAGCTTTACTTGTAGCTAAGGCAGGTGCAACGTACGTTTCTCCATTTGTAGGTAGATTGGATGACATAGGGGAAGACGGTATGAATCTTATTCAGGATATAAGGGAAATGTATGACAATTTTGGATTTGAAACAGAAATAATTGTAGCTTCAATAAGGCACCCAGTGCATGTTAGACAGGCAGCATTAATTGGTGCTGACATAGCAACAATGCCATTCGAAGTTTTCAAAAAATTAATATCTCATCCTAAAACTGATGAGGGATTAAAGAGATTCCTTGACGATTGGTCGAAAATAGATCCATCAAAGCTTAAATTATGAGCTATTCAGTAGTTGCTAGTCCTATTGATTTGGATTCGCTGGCTTCCGTCTATATGATAAAGAGAGTACTTAAGGATCAAATAAGAGAAGTGAAGTTTTTATCACATCAAGAAATAGAAAATACCGAGGCAGATTTTCTTGTTGATACACCTCATGGAAAGGCAAGGGTATACAGATTTGATCATCACGACACATCTGAAGCTACCTGTTCAGCCATGAAAGTAGTTGATTATTTCAAACTTGGTTATCCTGAGAGACGGTTTGCGGAGGCTGTTTGCTGGCAAGATAACGCTGGATGGAAGATTCTAACAAGAGCAGGTATGGATAATCTTTTAGATACATCCATAAAGGCCATGGAATATACAAATAAGAAACCAGAGGAAATTCTTGAATTTTTTTCTAATATCTTTGATGCATTGCTTTTAAAATTTCAGAGGGACTATGAAATCCTTAATGAGGTTGAAAAACAAATAAAATATAATTCTCAAGGAATTATGCTGGTGTTAGGTGATTATCCAAAGGATTTATTATTCCAAGAATTTAATCCAAATTTTCTCATAAAGTATCATGACGACTCATTTTCGATCACCAGGAACGCGAAAATTGATAAACCAAATTTATACAAATTCAGGGAATATCTAAAAGAAAAGAATGTTGATACGAATGGGTGGTTTTTCCATCCTCAAGGTTTCTTCGTAGGATTTCAGGGGAATGAAAATAAAAGACCACCTGTGGATTCCCAGCAACTGTTAAATTTACTTTTAGAGTTCGTTAAACTAAATCAATATTGATAAATTAATTTCGAATTCTTAATACCCCAGTTCCCCCAAGATAAATTGAAAAGTGGTGCCGATATAAATCAAATTATAATGATCAATTTTATAATTAGAAAAATAAGAGTATTTTTATTCAGCCAATCTAAAAAACATTTTTTAATGGTAAATGATATACCCTCATGGAAAAATTTAAAGATGTACAGTCTCAGAGTCCACCTGTCACATCACACCTTGACAGGGTAGGGATAACTAATGTTGTTAGGCCAATTGAGGTTAGCAGGAAAAAGACCATAACTCTAATACCTACATTTAGGGTTTTTGTAGACCTCCCACCTTCAAGAAAGGGAAGTGATTTAAGTAGAGACATAGAAGCGTTGGAAGATGTTGTGGAAGGAGAAGTAGAGGGAAGATCTAAGGGAATAGAGTATGTTGCTGAGTTAATAGTCAACAGACTTCTAGAAAGGCATCCATATGCCACTTATGCAGAAGCTCATCTTACCGCCGATTATTTCTTGGAGAGATCCAATCCAAAGGGAAGAAAAACGGTTGAAAAATACACAATAATGGGTATTGCTAAAAAAAGAGCAGGTGAGGAAGCGCAAAGATATATTGGTGTAGTAGCAACAGGAATTTCTGTATGCCCATCTGCCATGACTACAGTTTCAAGACTGGTCGGAAGGGCCTCTGATGATCCCCCATTTATATCTCATAATCAGAGAAATGACGTTACGATAATCATGCAAGTGCCCAATGGAATAGACGTTGAAGTTGATGAATTAATAGATATAGCCGAAATGAGCATGAGTGCTCCTACTTATGAACTTTTAAAGAGAGAAGAGGAAGGTCTACTGGTATTAAATGCACACAAGAATCCAAAGTTCGTTGAGGATGTAGTCAGGGATGTAGTCAAAAATCTAGTAAACAAATTTAAGGACTTTCCAGACTACACTGAAATTGAGGTAAGGAGTGAAAGTTACGAAACAATACACAAACACAATGCTTACGCCGAAAAGAGTGGAAAATTGGGTGATTTTAAGAAAGAACTAAATGGTTCATGACCAAAATCTTTTATTTTTTGAAAATTCGACTTCACTAGATAATATTTTTTCTAACAGTTCATTTTCATTTCTTATTGGTATTCTGAGAATTCTGTTGGCTGTTTCAGTACCTATACCATGTCCAGCAAGTACAAGGAGTGCCTTTATACCGTGCATCCTAAGAAGGTGAAAATTATTCATAAGTTTACTCCTTATTTCAGGATTCAATTCATTGATTTCTTCCAGTTCATATTTTTTTATTGGCGCTATCCTTGGTGAGGTACAATAAACGCATCTAAGCTCATTCATTTCACTAACCTTTCTAGAAAACTTTCTATTGCATGAAAGGCAATAGAACCCCAATTCCTCATTTAGTAACCTCTTTTTTATGGCGTTGAGAATAGGTGCCGTGGGTCTAATGGGCATCATTTTTTCCTTGAGATTCTCCAAATATATTCTTGAAATTTCACTTAATCTTGAGTTAAATTTAAAGGTGATTTGATTATCATTAATTTTTTCCAACAGATATTTTATGGCATCCATATCCAGGTATTCCCATTTGAATCTCTCAATGGCTTCACGGTATAATGGTGTTTCAACGTAGAATGAAATGATTTTATCAACCTTTATCCTAGTCATATCACTATCTTTGGATATTATGCCGAACTTTTTAGCGACGTTCAAAAAATTATACTGGAACAACTTAGTTCTCTTTAAATGTTCGTCCAGTGAATCAATTAAATGTTCAAGGTTTAAGAGTACATAACTTACATCCTCTGAGGAATACCTATAGTTTCCTTGAAGGAAAATGGAGTAGGGTGTATTATTTACCAAGAACGATTCACCGTACTTTTGGGAAAGATAACCCGATAATAATACAGAGAGAGTATAGTTTCCTTTGGTTCCTAAGGATACATGAATCACAGTCTGGTTTCCTTCTTTTTCAATCAATATTTCATTGGATTTTGGTAAATTGTTTCTGATTTTTTCTATTTTTTCCATTGTTAGTTCATCTGTAAACTCTCTTCCGGATCCTAAATTCCTTATATTTTGAACTTCTTTAGCTACATCAAATGGAACTGGTATTTCCTCTCCTATCCATGATGGGGGGACGGAAATTCCTTGAACATAATCAACGTATATATTGTTATCCTTGATATTTAAGACCCTCCAAGTATCCCCTCTTAGTATGAAAGTTGAACCAATCTCTACTTCGGTTGCTACAAAAGATTCATCTAAGAATCCGATCAGTTTGTTCGTAGAAGATTCCTTAACAGAGTAGAGTTTTTCATCAGGAATCATGGAAATATTCTCAAAAAAATAATTCATGGTTTTCCTTGTTTTTTTCACTTTATTTGTTATTTCATCAAAATATAGCATTCTAATTGTGGATAGAAATTTTATAAAATCCATAAATTCATTAAATTCTAAATTTCTAAAAATATAAGAAATCTTTATGGTGTTAAAAAGATCCTTCAATTCAATTTCCTTTGATGCGTTTAGAATACTCATTACTTGATTTGCTAAAACTATTAGTGGTTTTTCTCTTATTCTTACCGGCTCGATCTTTTTATCTTTAACCAATTTAGCTATGGCAATTCCTTCCTCTGCTTCTACCTCGTTTATAGCTAATATAGTCCCTTCAGATATTTCGCCCAATTTATGCCTGCCTCTACCAACTCTCTGTACCAATCTTATAGCCTGTCTTGGTGAGTTTACCTGCAATACATGATCAATAGAACCGATATCTATGCCAAGTTCCATACTGGATGTGCATACTAACCCCCGCAATTTTTGAAGTCTGAAATCTTCTTCAACTTTTGTTCTTATTTCTTTTCCCAATGAGCCGTGATGAACTTCAATTGCTATTTTAGGATCAATCAATTTTAACCTCATAACGATGTCTTCTGCAGTAGATCTAGTGTTAGTAAAAACTATAAACTGCTTCCCTGTTTGATAAAGATCATATATTTTCTTAATGATTCCTGCATAATTTTTTTCCGCTCCAATAAGATCAGCAAAGTTATCATCAACATTATCGTTCATGGCTACAGTAACCTTGTATTCCTTATCGGCAGCAGCATTAACTATTTGATAGTTCCATGGATAAAATAGTGCTTCAGCCACTCCCTGAGGATTTCCTATGGTTGCTGATAAACCAATAATCTGGAATTTTTCTGCATATTTTTTAATCCTTGAAATAGCTACAAGGAGCTGATAGCCTCTTTCATCGTTTAGAATTTCGTGTACTTCATCTATTATTAAAGTTTGAAGACCTTTGAGATGCTTATTTATTACTTTCCCACTTAGAATGATCTGCAAAGTTTCAGGTGTGGTAATTAAAATATCTGGAGGGTGTAAAGCTTGGTATCTTCTCTCACTCTCGCTGGAATCCCCATGTCTAACACCAACACTAAATCCTAGAGTTTCGGCATAGGTCTGGATGCGCTTTAGCATATCTCGGTTTAATGCTCTTAGCGGTGTTACGTATATTATTTTAAACCCATCTATATTCATCCTCTCTTCCTTGCAACGTATCATGGTTGGCCAGAGAGCAGCTTCTGTTTTTCCGCTACCTGTAGGTGAAATAACTAGTACATTTTTACCATCATATATATGGTTAAAGCTTAATGATTGGACAGGGGTGAGTATTGAATAACCCTTAGATTGCATTAGCGTTTTTAAATAATGCTGAAACATCAAATTAATTTCTGGATAAGGCTACGAGAAATTTATATTTTATTTGTGTGGTACATTAATTAAATATTTAATATTATAATGATTTCATCAGCAATGGAATTAAGGGATTTTGAAATCAAAGAAATCACTAATTTGACTAAGGGGAATTCCCAGAGTCATCCTATATATAGCTTCAAATTAGTTCCTGTTAATGGTATAATGTATAAATTTAGGCCAGGGCAGTTTATAACAATTTTTTCAGAAGATGGAAAATTATTTCGTTCCTATTCAATTGCTTCCCCACCCGAATCTGATTTTATTGAATTGTTCATTGAAATGATTAACGGTAAAATGACCTCATATCTATCAAAAAAGAAAGAGGGCGATGTTTTAAAAATAGGCGAACCGCGGGGTACTTTCCTATTGGATGAGAAAACAAAATCGGTTTATTTAGCTGCAGGCGTAGGAATAGCCCCATTTTTTTCAATCCTAAGGCATTCAATAATGAAAAAAGAACCCGTGGATTCTTACCTTTTCTACAGCGTTAAGCATGCGGATGACATAATTCTAATGAATGAACTAAAATCATTTGAAGGAATAGGCTTAAGAATCCTAATAAATGTTACTAGAGATCAAAAAGTTCCAGAACATTTTTTACAAGGAAGGATAAGTATGGAAAAAATAAAGAAATTTGTTCCTGACTATTTAGGGAGAAAGTATTATATTTGTGGAGGATTGACATTCGCCAAAGATCTTAAGGCATCATTGATAAAAGAAGGTATTTCAGAAGACAGTATACTTAGTGACATATGGGGTGAAAATTAATGGTTAAAAGAAAATCACAGGAAACTAGGGTAATTCATGAAGGTGAATTGGCTAACCCGGAGATTGGAAATATACATACTCCACTGTTTGGTGATTCCGTATTCATCTATCCAAATAAGAAGTCCAAAATTATCGATAAATACAGGGATTTACCTTTCATTTACTCCAGGTTAGGGAATCCCACTGTTCAGAGCCTTGAAGAAAAATATGCTTCAGTAGAAAATGCGGAGTCTGCCTTGGCATTTTCATCTGGAATGTCAGCAATATCTACCACCATTCTTACAATATTAAAGCCAGGTGATAGACTTCTAACAGTCTCTAGTCTATATGGGCAGACTTTGGACCTCTTGCAAAACGACATTTCTAAGCTAGGCATAAAAGTGGATTTCATGGATATAGATAGAATAAATTCCATTGAATTCGATACTAAGAAATACAAGGCAGTATTCGTTGAATCAATAATAAATCCAACTCTGGAAGTTACAGATTTGAAAAAATTATCAAGGGAAGCTCCAAATGCAATTAAGATTGTGGACGCAAGCATGGCATCTCCAGTCAATCAGAATCCATTGGAATTAGGTTTTGATTTAGTTATACATTCCGCGACAAAGTATATATCAGGAATGGATGATGTTGTAGGTGGCCTGATAGCAGGATCAAAGGATCTCATTAGGGAAATAGCCGCTAAAAGGAAAGCCTTAGGAACAATCATGGATCCATATACAGCACATGTTCTCAGCAAAAACATAAAGACGATGTACTTAAGAGTAAATAAACAGAACAATTCGGCATTTTTCATAGCCAATAAACTGGAGAAAATGGGAATAAAGGTAAACTATCCAGGCCTTAAAAATAAGTACTACGGGATAGCAAAAGATAATCTTAGGGGGTTCGGTGGAGTAATATCCTTTGATCTTGGTGTTGATTATGAAAAGAGCCAGAAATTTATGGACAGATTGGAGATTATAAAAAAGGCACCAACTTTTGGTGGTGTAGAATCTTTAATAACATTACCATGGGAAACTAGCCATACTTATATAACGCCAGAGCATAGAAAGAAAATAGGAATTACAGAAAGCCTTTTAAGATTATCTGTTGGGATAGAGGATAAGTTTGATATTTTTAATGATTTAAAGAATTCTTTAAAGAAAATTAAATAAAAAATAAATAAATTTTATTAGCTATTGTATTGCATCGTATAGAATACCAGGAATGATGCACCAACGACTGGGTTTTCTGTCAATGCCAAACTATTCGGATTTATTGTTGTACTATAGACAAGGTAGGCAAGAGGCTGCATTACACCTATCAAGAGATACAGACTCATTGCGATTTTCTCTGCTAGATAATAGTATAGATCAACAAGTGATTGATTTGTTGATTCCTCGGCCAAATTAAGGTAGTTCCACATCATTGTAATGTTGGCCCACTGATTGGGATTAGTGCTTGGGTTGAAGTAGGGATTTGTTTGAATAATTCCATCAGGATAAGTGTATATACCGTATGGCTGGTAGAACGGGGCAACAAAGTCTGATGCATCCGGATAGTCATCGATCCAACCTAGGAAGTAAATAGGCATCGGGTTCTGACCAGGACCTACAGAGGTATAAGCTAACTCTTGGGCGAATGTGATATCATATGTTGTTGCTACGATTTGACCATTTGACATTGCAGAAAGTGCTTGTTCATAGACTGAATACATTTCATCAACCGTAGGATTTCCTAATGTATTGAACAGAGGTATGTATAGCTTTGTTCCATTCTTTGCATAGGGTGTTAATGACCAATAGTACTTTGCCAAGGTTAAATTGTAAACTTCAGGTGCCTGTGCTGATAGATTGGAGGGATATTCTGGCATTCCTCTTGGAATTATACCGCTGAGATTTTCAGCAAAGGTTATTCCTGAATTGGAGTTGGCAACATCTATCCAGTATGTTTGGTTGAAAGCATAGTAGAATGCCTTCCTTACGTTAAGATTTGCAAAGAATCCCGGTGGGATATTTGTTTGTGAGTCATAAATCTGGGCTCCTGTTATATTTATTGCGAAGTTTATGAAGAATGAGAAGGTTGCGAGCTGACCTACAGAGGTCATACCTGCCACACCACTGTTGACAAGTTTCAATAGCAGAGGTGTAGCATCAACTGGATAGGCACCTTCAGCAAATTGTGCCTGGCCAGAAGCAAATTGCTGCTGGGCAGTGGTTTCCTGTGAGAGATATTCTATGACAACTTCGGGTATCAGCTTGCTTGGTGGCAATAAGCCGGGTGTCTGATGATAGTAAGGATTGGCTGTCAGTATTACTTCCTGTGAAGGCTCATATAGTTTTAATTCATAAGGCCCTGTACCCAGAGTGTTGTATTGTATATATGTATTGAAGTATCCGCTAACTCCAGGCCCATTTGATGGGTTTGCAAATGCCGAATATGAGGCTGAGTTATTTGCCGGTGCAGCTCCATGCTGTACAAGCCAGTTGTAATCCATTATATCTCCAGCAGTAGGACCTGATATAAGCTGCAGGAAGTACGAATTTGCACCAAAGTTATGAACCGGATAAGACTGGTTAAGTACACCATAGTTAACGCCTGCATAAACTGCAGAAGTGTTTGGCAACCATGTCGGTACAGCTGGTAGCAAGTGGAAGGTTACCGATTGCGTTGTATTGTTCCAAGTTATAGCGTGGTGTACCCAATAGAAGGAGTTATTGAAAGGTCCGTATATGCTGGGTGCTGGTAAGAGAGCGTGTGCAATTATCCATCCTGGGTCACCAGGATCATTAGCAAATAGTAAAGTCCTGGCAAAGGAGATATAAACATCGTATGCATTTACATGGTCGCCATTAGAGAATTGGAGGCTTGTATTTATGTAGAATGTTATGTTCTCTGCCCCTGTAGTTGTGTTAACCACTATACCGCCATTCTGAACAGTTGGGACATATTTAGCTATAACAGGGTTAAATTGAGTTGTAGAAGTTCCATTGTAGAATACCAGTGGCTGATAAATCTCATAAACCACTTCATAAGAAACTGTATCATAAGCTATAGCTGGATCAAATGTTCTAGGACCTCCAGGTATCCATGTTGCATCCACTATCATATTCTTATTTGGTGCAACCTTAGGAGCAACTTTTAAAACCGCATAATTTCCAACCGCAACTGTCATTATGAAGCTTCCTGTAACATTTCCGCTGGGTCCCGTGGATATTGTATTCAACTCAACAGTATGGAATCCCGGTGTTGAGAATGTCAAATTTACAGTACCAGCATACATCATGTTAGCAGTTCCATTGGAATTTTTGATATTTGTATTGAGTATTACGCTTGTTCCATTATCAATATTCCACTGAAATGCAGAAACAGTGTATGATGGATCTCCAGGTACTGGTGATCCCAACATTATTGGAGTAGCTGCTGTTAGACCAGAATAGGATAAGTTTATCCATCCACCCGCAGGGATACTCTGATTAGTATTTCCAGCGCTGTTCATGTTAACTGTAATTGGACCGTATATGGCTGCAGGATTAGCTGTCAATCCAGGTGTTACCGTAACCAGTAGGAGCGATTGATTATTGCTTACTGAAGATGTTGAATTATAGACTGTTACAGATACCAAATAGCTACCGGGTGTATTGTATGTATATGTCACCTCTCCGTTTCCACTAGTTACTGTTTGTGTAACTCCATTACCAAAGTTCCATACAACTTTTGTAAACTTAACATTGCTTGGAAGGTTTGTGAAGAAAGTCAAAGGTGATCCAGCTTGTGCAGATAGTCCTGTAGATGTTGGAGTTATGGTAGCAGGCAATGCAGTTGTAGTTGTTGTTGTAGTTGTTGTCGATTTGTGCGATAGTAATACTACCGCAGCTGCCGCTATTATTATAATTACCACTACTACGGCTATCCACTTTCCAGCTGAAGATTTTTTCTTCTCTGGTGGTGGAGCCGTGGTTTGTGCTTCTTGCTGACTCATAGAACCACGAAATGTTTAAGTGAAGTTTATACTTAAATCTTTTCATTTAGTAACAAAGATAAGAAAATATGGTAAATTATAGTGACAAAATTAAAAAAAATCTAAAAGTAAATAAAAGTCTCTAAAATTCTTTTGGAAACAATTTTTTATAAAGCAGAGCTTCAACAGTTATTAAAAAAGGGACTGATACAAGGGATGCAATCATAGGCCAATAGCCTGAATTTCCAATTAATTCATAATTTTCAATATATTGGATTGGTATGCCTATATCTATGAGCAAACAGAAAAACGCATACCAATATTTAAAAAGAACATATCTAAACCATTTTTTCCATGGAAGACCTGGATCATCGATTAATTTTTGTCTTTCTTCATTTGTGTATCTCATTTAACTCCTATTTCTTTTCAATATTTGCAAGTCCCACGGTCTCTATATTTGTCTCCTTCAAAATTGCATGCTGTTTAGTCTCGGTTGAAAGAATCTCTTCAGAGTAATGGCACGCTACAAAATGACCTGGCCTGATTTCTCTAAGCTCAGGCTCCTCCAGTCTGCATTTCTCTGTAGCAAATCTGCACCTTGTATGGAATCTGCATCCAGAGGGCGGATTAGATGGGGAAGGTACGTCTCCTGAAAGGATTATCCTGTTTCTTCTTTTTTGTGGGTCAGGAATTGGAATCGCACTGAGTAATGCTTGCGTATAAGGATGAATAGGATACTCAAAAATGTCATCAGTGGAAGCTTGTTCTACTATCTTTCCGAGATACATGACAGCCACTCTATCACTCATAGCCCTAATCACAGCTAAATTGTGTGAAATGAAAAGATATGTTATATTTCTCTTCTTTTGCATGTCTTTCAACAAGTTTAATATTTGGGCTTGGACAGAAACATCTAAGGCTGAGGTTGGTTCATCAAGTACGATGAAATTGGGATTTGTTATAACGGCTCTCGCAAAAGCTATTCTTTGCCTCTGTCCACCACTGAATTCATGCGGGAATCTATACAGATGATCCTCGTTAAGTCCAACTTCTTTAAGCAAGTTTAAAACCATCTGTCTAGCCTTCTCACCCCTTGCTATTTTGTTGACATAAAGTGGTTCGGCAACTATATCTTTAATTAACATTCTTGGATCAAGCGAAGAAACAGGGTCTTGGAATACGATCTGGACGTTTCTTCTGAATTTTTTTAGTTGGGATATTCCTGCACGATATATATCTCTGATATTGTATTTACTTATGATTTCCTTTTCCTTTAGCCTAATTTCCCTTATGTTTCTTCCTTTAATCTTTGAATATTCCTCTATCAATATATCTGATTTCTTTAACAGTTCTGAAGAATGATTATCATTGAAATTGTAAATCAATGTACCTCCAGAAGGGTCAAGTAAATTAAGCAACAACCTTCCTAATGTAGTTTTACCGCATCCGGATTCTCCGACTAAACCCAATGTTTCTCCTTTATAGATGTCGAGATTTACATCATCTACAGCATATACATAACCTTTAGTTGTTCCAAGTATACCCCCCTTTATGGGAAAATATTTCCTTATTCCTATTGCCCTTATCAATATCTCTTTATCGCTAATAATCAGTCACCTCCTTACCAGAAAATAGATGGCAAGCAACTACGTGATTAGGTTCAACCTCTATATGTACTGGAACCTCTACTTTGCATCGATCAAATGCAAATGGGCATCTCGGGTGGAATCTGCACCCATTGGGTGGATTCAAAAGATTTGGGACACTCCCACCAATGCTCTTCAACTTCTTATCTGGGTTATCGATCCTTGGTATCGAAGATAGAAGGCCTATAGTATATGGATGTTTTGGGTTATGGAAAATTTCATTTATATCGCCCATTTCAACTATATTGCCCGCATACATTACAGCTACCCTATCACACATCTCGGCTATTACTCCCAGGTCATGAGTTATAAGAATAATGGAGGTGGATCTTTGTTTCTGCAAATTCCTCATAATTTCCAATATTTGTGCCTGTACCGTAACGTCAAGGGCGGTGGTAGGTTCATCAGCTATTAATATTTCCGGATCATTCGCAAGTGCAATGGAGATTACAACTCTCTGGAGCATTCCCCCGCTTAGTTCATGAGGATATCTCTTGAGGACACCATAAGCATCTGGAATATTAACAGATTCAAGGAGATAAAAAGCTTCTCTCCTAGCTTCAATTATCAAAGGACTCTTTTTATTCCTTTTAAGTTCTTTACTTAGCTTAATGAGATTAATTTTCTTGGTATATTTATTCAATTCTTTCTGTATATCTTCAACTTTTTTCTCATCCTTTTCAGTTAACAAATCTCTTCGAAGCTGTTCTACTCTTCTATCTTCTTCTATTAATCGGTCATACTTGGTTTTATTCTTTTCATATGCATTTGCAGCCTCTATTAAGAGCTCTATATGCTTTGAAAAGCTTTCTACCCCTTTTTTAGTATTAATGCTCTTTATTAATTCTTCCTTTAATTTACCCTCGCTGAGGTTTGAATCTATATATTCAACATTGTAGATCTTTTTAAATTCTTCTCTGCTGCTGGAGCTTAAATCTTCTTCAATAGAGGAAATATCCCTTTTACCTTTTGAGCTAGCTCCTTCATTGGTCTCCCTTATAGAGTCAATTATACCTTTCAATTTAAGTAGAAAAGATTTGTTATTTGAAGCATCTCTGGCCACCTCTAAAAGGTATCCTCTCCTATGGAGGAAAAGAGTTTCAGTTATTTGATCTTCAATAGTATAAACTGGATTCAAAGCTGCCATGGGCTCCTGGAATATCATTGAAATATATTTTCCCCTTATCTGGTTAAAAAATAGTTCATTCTTTTTAATAACAGAAGTATATCTTTTTACTTTTGGTTTCTTTGACCTTGGAATTATCTTTGCTTCCTTAAAGACGTTTTTAAGAATATTCAGATTCCCTAGATATATTTCTCCGCCTACAATCCTTCCTGGCGGATCCGCCAACAATTTGGTTATGGAATAAGCTGTAACTGATTTTCCGCATCCTGTCTCTCCTACCAGGCCTAAAATTTCGCCTTTATAAAGTGTAAAGCTTACATTTTCTAAAGCTTTCACAATACCATCGTAGATGAAGAATTGAGTTTTTAGATTCCTAACTCTCAATATGGGCTCTCTATTATTCAATACCTGATCTTCTGTCAAAGTCTTTTCACCTCCTCATTTTAGGATCCAGTACATCTCTAAGGCCATCTCCTAGGAAATTCAGGGAGAGTACGAATATTAAGATGATTAATCCAGGAATTGTAACAGTCCATGGATAGTTTTCAATACTCAAGACTCCTGATGCCCCATGTGTTGCTAACCCTATAATATTCCCCCATTCAGCAAGGTTCTGTCCAGCGAACCCGAATCCCAAATAGTCTAGTGTTGCCAAACTTAATATAACATTTCCAAAATCTAGAGAAACCTGGACAAAAACTGGGTAAATTGCATTGGGTATAAGGTGCTTGGTTATAATTCTAAAAGCGCTGGCTCCTGCCGCTTTTGAAGCTTCCACATATTTTAATTCTCTTAATGATAAAACTTGCCCCCTAATAATCCTAGTATAACCTGGCCACCAAATCACTATAAACCCAAATACTAATATTTCTAGCGTTCTACCCAATATGGCCATGAATGCTATTAATAGAACTAACCCAGGTATCGAAAGGAAAATATCAGTAACTCTCATCACTATATCATCAATTATTCCACCGAAATAACCAGCAATTGAACCAAGAATTACACCAGTTAATGCACCTGTTAATACAATTATCGCTGCTACACCTTCATCTATTCTTGCTCCCTTAATTATTCCATTGAAAATATCATATCCTCCATAAGTAGTTCCAAATGGGAATGTACTTGATGGCGGCAATGGGGTATTGTAAATATATTGACCTTTATATTCAAGAATTTGGACCATAGTCCACGGGTTACCTTTAACGAAGAAATCCCCAAATATTCCAAGTAATATGTAGAAGATTGTAATTGCTAAACCAATTACTGCTAATGGTGATCTAGTGAGGAAATAGAAGGTCCTTTTAAAGCTCTCAAATCGGCTCAAGAGAGATCTAACGAATTCGCTCTCTTCTCTATTGCTATTATTTACACTCATTCTAATCTCACCCTTGGATCAAGATATGCATATAATATATCTACAATCAAATTTGCGATTACTATGACTATGGTGAATACAAAGGTAGTGGCTATTATTGAAACTAGGTCGTCCGAAACTGCAGCATCATAGAGCCATGTACCCATACCTGGCCATCCAAAGATGTTTTCTGTTACAACAACTCCTGCTAGTAATCCTGCAATGGTTAAACCCATAATGGTTGTTGTAGGGCCAAGAGAGTTCCTCCTAGCATGCTTTTTAATTACATATCTCTCAGGAACTCCTTTTGATTTGGCTGTCCTAATGAAGTCCTGGCCTAAGGTTTCAAGCATGCTGGATCTTAAATATCTAACGAAAACACCAAATGATGTAACACCAACAACTATGGATGGGTACATTAAATGCTTAAGGGCATCAAGAAAAGCGGGCCAATCGCCATATAAAGCTGTATCTATAACTAAAAATCCAGTTGGCCTAGACAAACCTCCCTGGACAGCCCAAGGTGCAAGCGTATAAACCCCATTTTTATAAATTATAGCATATTGTTGGAAATTTAATTGCCCTGTCCCACTGTCCTGTAACCAAGGAGGTACAATTTTGGATCCTGGTCCTATTATCAATATAATTATCAAACCAAACCAGAAAACTGGTATTGAGTAGAAGAACATTGCTATTAACCTAGTTGCCTGATCTACAAGCCTGTCCTTTTTTACAGCACTGAGTATTCCCAATGGCAAGGATAATGCCACCATTATTAAGGTTGCAACTATTGCCAATTCAGCTGTAGGTGGGAATCTCCTCATAAATTCAAGTACTACCGGAGACCCAGGATCTATATCAGACGGGGCCGTATAACCCCAGTTTCCTGTAAATACAGCCACTACATAATATAAATATTGTTCAAGAAAGTTGCCATTTAAATGCAATGCGTTTATGACAGCCTGCCTTGCCTGCGGAGTATGAATTCTCCCTTCGTATTCTGAAATCAGAAGGTTTATATTAACATGTGATAATGCGAAAGTTATCGCAACCACACCTAGCAATACTGGTATCATTAAAAGGAGCCTTCTAATTATGTATACATATAGTTTCAAACAGGCATCACCGGTGAGGTATAATAGAAATCAAGTTTATAAATTTAGGGAAAGATGGAAAAAATTTAGGTAAGATAAATAATAGAGTTTTATTATATTGTGAACTCTCCAATTTTCTTTGGAAAGAGTGTTATGGATGAAATATCCTCCTTACCCCTTAAGAATCTGACAAACCTTTCAATGCCGATACCAAAACCTGCAGACGGGTATAATCCTTTTTTGGCAGCTTCAAGCAACAATGCAAATTCCTCCGGATTTTGGCCTTTTCTTTTTATTCTTTCCAATATTCTCTCGTACTGATATTCCCTTTCCCCACCTGAAATGGCTTCACCATAGCCCAATGGGTATATAAGATCCATATCTCTAAGGATCCCAGAACCTGGTTCAGTTTCCTTATCATAGAATTCCCTTGCTTCCAAAGGAATATCAATAATCCAAAAGGGTTCATCCATTTCTTTGCTCAGTTTAAGCTCGAAGTCTTCACCGTATTCGCTTTTTGCATCTAGGTATTTTATTTTTCTATAAGGTCTTTTGAAAACTTTTAATCCAGGGTTCAGGAACTTTATGTCAAATTCTTCCATTACTCTCCTCACAACTTTTTCTATCATTTTTTCAGCAATTTCCATAACATCTTCCCGTTTGGCATTTCTAACCTCAAGGTCCAATTGTGTGAATTCCACAAGATGTCTACCGGTACTCTTTCTGTCTAAAGGCTCCACACGTATGTTTGGCGAAAAAATAAAAATCTTGTCAAAGAATACCATGGAAAGCTGCTTATGAAAGATCATAGACTTAGTAAGACGATAGCGAAAACCATAGTAATCGATCCATGGATCCTGCACAGGGTGGTTCAATGGATCTGAAATCGGGGAAATTATAACCGGATTAACTTCTATGAATCCGTCCATGTCAAGAAACAACTTCATCTCTTCCCTTATGATGGTATTCATTTTCATTGACGCATATATGTCTTCTCGATTCAATCCATAATATTTCTCAATAGCCTCATTAAGCAACATATTTTGCATATTATTTGAAATTTAATTACATATTTAAGTTTTTAACGATACTTAATTGACAATTTGTAAAAGCATTTATATACCAATATGTTATAAAAGTTCATGAAGGATATTGACCAAATAGATCTTCAGATATTGGAATACCTGCTGAATAATGGAAGGGAAAGAGTAACTAAAATAGCTGATGACTTAAACATTAACCGTGTTACCGCAGCCGAAAGAATTGAGAAATTGGAAGAAAAGGGCATAATTGAAAAATTTACAGTAAAGATAAACTACGAAATGCTCGGTATTAACGTTCTTGCATTTGTTTTCATATCGTATGAAAAGTCTCCAGAAATGACTCAAAGAAGTCTCGCAGAAAAAGTTGCCGAAATAGAAGGCGTTGAAGAAGTTCATTTAATAGCAGGAGAATTTGATATATTAGCAAAAGTCAGGGCAAAAACGCTAAGGGAATTGGGAGAAAAAGTAATTAATAAAATAAGGTCTTTTCCAGGAGTTGAGGGAACCTATAGTCACGTTGTTTTCGAAACGGTTAAAGATTGACCCCTTAAATTGATGATTCATCGTTAATCTTATTTTCAATAGAAGAACGAGAAAAAGAAAATTATATTAACATATAATGAAATATCTTATTCGATATATATGGCTGATACCACACTCAACATTTTACAACAAATTGAAACAGTAATACAGCAACAAAAGAAGAAAGATGAAGAATTAAGAAAGAAGGAAGAAGAACTCAAAAAGAAAGAAGATGAACTAAATAAAAGGGAAAAGGCTCTCAATGACCTTAATGATTCGCTTAATAAGAGGCAAAGGGAGATCATAATTAGAGAAGATGAATTAGATAAGCTTAAGAAAGAATTAGAATCAAAATCCAAGGAGTTGGATTCAAGGGATAAAGAGCTACAGTTGCAAATGAAAAAGCTGAATGAACTTACAGAAGAGAATAATAAATTAAATCAGTCTTTAAAGGAAAAGAACCAAAAAATTGAAAATGAATTTAAGCAATTAGAAAGGTTAATCAAGGACTTTAGGGGGCATGTATCATATATCATAGAAGGTAAAGAGATTGCACCAGAAGAAGAAATGATGCCGTGCCCACGTTGCGGTACAATGATTTCAAAAGATGCTATTGTCTGCTATAATTGTGGATTTGAGCTAGGTCAGAAATAAAATATCTAAGAAGCAAGGGAGAGTAAATTAAAGATATATCAAGGATAGCCATTGCAGTTATTTCGGGGTAATCTACATCCCCAACTTTATTAATTATTTTACTAGAAAGTTTGAATGTGTTATACCATAGGTTATAAAAGAATTCGGTTTTATCAATAATCTTCCTCAATAGATATGCATTTTTAATATCCCTTCCAAATCCGGAATTCCATAATTTCTTATATGACATGAACGTATCTTCCTTATTTAAAGACTGCATAAGATATTCAGCACTTTTAAAAGCACCAAGTAAACCTCCACCTGTTGTTGCCTTGTTAGCCACTGCAGCATCCCCTATTAAATAAATCCCCTGAGCTCCCAAAACACTCTTACCAATAGGTATTACTCCACCTCTTCTTTTAATTATTTCTATTTTAGGATAATTATTCAACAATTCGTAGGGAAAATTAATTGAATGTCGACCTGAAATCCCTACTTCTGATGTTGCTCCTTGAGGAACTTCCCATGCAAAGAAATCTTTTATTTTCCTTCTATCTAACCATATTTTAACATTGCTATCTAACTTTTTTAGATCGAATTGAATTGATGGAAGAAGTATTGGCTCTGCAACCCCTAATTTTTTCCTTACATTGCTAGCGGGCCCGTCAGCCCCTACTAATATATTTGCACTCGCCTTGTTCAATTTTCCTCTATTTTGATAATATACCGTGACAGCATTATTTTCAATTTTAAATTCGATAAATCTGGAATTTAAAGAAAGGGTTGTGCCAGCCTCTACGGCCTCCTTACTTAGCTTCTTATCTAACCCAATCCTATCAATTACAACCATATCCTTATTTTTCAATTCTATACATCCCTGTGGAGTATATATGGTTGCACTTTCGGGTTTATCTATGATGAGCTCCTCTCCGGAATATTTGATTATTCTTTTATTTACGAGTCCTGAGCAATGATTTGGTATTCCAACTTCTGATTTTAGGTCTAATTGAAGCACTTTAAAACCATTCTTAGAGGCAAGGCCGGAAAAATATGAACCAGCCGGGCCAGCTCCGACAGTAATTATATCATACATTTTTAATCAACATTTTTAAGTATTATAATTAAATTTGGTTTAAAGGTGTATTGATGGCCAGGATGCATACAAGAAAAAGGGGTAGATCAGGTTCAAAGATTGTATATAGGGATAGTGCGCCCGATTGGGTTCAAATGAATCAAGAAGAAATAAATGAATTAATATTAAAATTAAAGCGAGAAGGGCTAACAAAATCGAAAATCGGGATGATACTCAGGGATCAGTATGGGATACCAAAGGTAAAGCAGATTATTGGTAAGAGGATAGGAGATGTTGTTAAAGAGGCAAGTTTAGAAGATCAGATACCAGAGGATTTATTAGCTTTAATGAGGAAAGCTGTTAGCCTAAACAGGCATTTATCAAAGTACCCGAAGGATCTGAAAAACAAGAGAAATTTACAATTGATAGAAGCAAAGATCAAAAGACTAACCGATTATTACAAGAGAGTTGAGAAGCTGCCATCTAATTGGTATTATTCCATAGAAAATGCAGAACTGCTAGTTAAATGATAGAAGTTAATGAATCCTATGGAAAAGCATTTGATATAGCAGCAAACAAAATTAAGGAATCAAATTTTCTGAGAGTTTATTCTCATTATGATGCCGATGGAGTATCATCAGCATCAATTATTGCATCTTTTTTAAGCAGATTAAATAAGAGGTTCCATTTAACTTTCCTGAAACAGTTAGACATAAATGAAATTTCTAAAAATAACGGAGAATTGGTAATTTTGAGCGATCTGGGTTCGGATGGCTTGAATCCAGAAAACTTTGAAGTCATACTTGTCGATCATCACGAGCCACCCGGAAATAACAAAAATATAATAAATCTAAATCCAAGAAGCTATGGATATGATGGTACGAAGGAAGCATGTTCTTCTACAGTAGCTTTCATTCTTTCGCTTCGAATAAACGAGGAAAATAAAGACCTATATCGATTCTTTTTGTCAGGTTCTATAGGAGATAAGCAGGGCGTGGGAGGCTTCAAGGGGTTGAATAAGCAAATAATCGAGAGATTAGGAATAAAAGAAAGAAAATCACTAAATCTTGGTCCAGGAAAGGTTGCAGATGCCATAACATATTCAACGGATCCATTTTTTGTCAGCCTAACTGGTTACGAAGAAAAGGTAATTGAGCTTCTGGAAACTCTCAAAATAGATAAAGAATCAAAAGTTAGTGAGCTTTCCAATTCAGAATTAGAAAAAATTGCTAACATATTATTCCTTGAGCTATTAAAAGGCAACACATCAAAAGAAGGTTTTGAAAATCTAGTAACAGATAGTATTTTAGATGAAAAATCAGGATTAACTGTTTCACATTTATCTGATATTTTTGATGCGGCTGGAAGGAATGGGCGTATGGGGCTTCCTGTAAGTTATTCCCTAGGTGATGGAGATGCGCTTCAGGAAATGATGGCCATTCATAAAGATTTCAAGAGAAAAGTGATAGAGGAGGCCAGGAAATCATTATCGAGCGCTTATGAAATGAAAAACATTAATGTTGTGGAAGTATCAAGCGAATCTCTTACCGGCATAGTTGCTTCGATTGGAATGATATATTTTTTGAACA
Source organism: Methanobacteriota archaeon (assembly GCA_017857235.1). GTDB lineage: Archaea > Thermoplasmatota > Thermoplasmata > Thermoplasmatales > JAFMDN01. The sequence continues at coordinate 58,007 of JAFMDN010000002.1, read as the reverse complement.
AGGATAAACCAACAGTTTCTTATTCCAAGAACGCCAATTGTAAAGTATCGTCAAGGGCTACATTCGATCTGGTGGGCAAAGGTGTAAACCTATCCAGAGCGCTCAACATTGCATGTTCCCAGGTTGGGGGACATGGAGGGGGACATGACATAGCGGCTGGTGGGACGATACCACTGGAAAAAATAAATGAGTTTCTTTTAATATTAGACAGGATCGTAGGTGAACAAATTGGAAATACCAAAGAATCATCCAAGGTATGAGAGTCTTATTAGAAGAAACAGATTAATTGAATTTTATGAGAAAGGAATAGTTACAATTTCAGGTCTCATATCCCATGGGAGAGGGGAGGCATTTGATTATATTTTAGGTGAAAAGAGTAATGATTATGCAATATTATCAGAAAAAGCTGCATTAGGGTTAATTTTAAAATCTAAAAAACCTGTTATATCCGTCAATGGAAATGTAACGGCCCTTGCTGATGACGCAATTATTGAATTTTCAAAGAAATATGGAATTACTGTTGAAGCCAACATTTTCCATTGGTCTCAGGAAAGGATAGAAAAAATAGTGAAGCACTTTGAATCAAAGGGTCTTAGTATTCTAGGGAGAAATCAAAATATGAGGATTCCGGGTTTGGAATCTAACAGGGGAAGATGTGAATTTGAAGGAATATTCAGTGCTGATACTGTTGTTATCCCTCTAGAGGATGGAGATAGGGCTGAGGCATTAATAAAAATGGGTAAAAATGTTATTACCATAGACCTAAATCCTTTAAGCAGAACATCGAGGGCTGGTCATATATCAATTGTGGACGATGTAAACAGGGCTTTTAAAAATATGGCTTCATTTGATAGAGATGAATCTATAAGCATTTATGAAAAATTTGATAATTCCAAAAACATTGTAAAAATATTAGAATTTATGTCAATTAGGTTATCATCACTTAAAGATTGGCCAGACAATTTATAATTCTTTATAATTCTCCTTTAGGTATCTTATTATTTTTCTCGTTCCGTTCAACTCAATATCCTTATACTCCTGAATCCTTACAACCTTAACTTTAACCCCCCTTATTGCTGCTTCTTTTTCAATTTCATTTTCGTTAAAATGCTGATCATAACCTAGGGCAATAATATCAGGCCTAATCATGGGAATTATATCAAAGATATTGCCTTCACCACCCAAAATAGCCATCGTAACAGGTTTTAATGAATTAACCATTTTTAATCTAATATTCTCATTAAAAATAGGAAATCTCTTGATTCTTTTTGCTGTTGAATCTCTGGCAACCACTACAATGAGTTCGTCTCCTAATTTTCTAGCCTCTTCAAGGAAAAAGAGATGCCCCGGATGAATTATATCAAAGACACCCGTGGCCATAATTCTAACCATGATAGGTTTATAATTAACAATTAATTAGATATTTTTGTTACAACCTTTTTCTTAGTCTTACTGCATCCCTTGAGCCATTAAATGGAATGTTATAATAATTTATTATCTTTCCAATAACTTCATAGCCAAGTCTTTCATAAAGTGAAATCGCAGCAATATTTCTTTCGAAAGTTTCTAAAATTATGCTCTTAGCATTAAGCTCATTGCACCTTTGTTCGACCAATGCCATCAATTTCTTACCTATGCCATTTCTTTGAAATTGCGGTCTTACTCCAATACTTTCAACCCTGCACTTTCCGTTTTTTATATAAAAAGAAACATAACCTGCAGGCTGTTCATCTATCTCAAATAAATAAGATTCACCGCCTTCCATTAACAGCATGTCCTTTATTTCATTTTCGTTGTAAGCATGCTCCTGGAATGCTTCGTCTTCAATAATTTTTACAGCCTGCAGATCTTTTAAATCAATTTTCCTTATGCATCCATTAGAAGTCATCATCGTCATCATCATCAAAGTCATCATCATCGTCTGGTCTTCGCCTTATGAGATTCATGACCTCACCTAGGGGGTTAACTAAATATCGCTATTAAAATCTTTTCTATTTTCAATGAAATGCATTATAAGATTATAATCCGTTTCTAATGTGAGCTACTCCTCAGCTAAATTGTATAAAAAATTGACAAGCAATTTTAATCATATTTGCATTAAGGTAATATGCAAAGAGAATTCATGCAGACGAGTTTTGGAAAATTATCGTATTTAAAAAGGGATGGAAATTATCCACTCATATTCTTACATGGGCTGGGAGGTACGGGCAATTCATTCCTTAAATTAAATCCATATTTAAAGGAAAACATAGCCCTTTTCATGCTTGATATGTTGGGTCATGGAAAATCAGATAAGCCCATGATTGATTATACTATAGAAGTGCAAAAAAAGGTATTAAAGGAATTTATAGACAACATGGGATTTGAGAAATTTTCGCTTATGGGAAATTCATATGGTGGATGGGTTTCTATGAGATTTTCAATTGACATTATGAATCCAGATAAATTAATATTAGAAGATAGTGCTGGAATAAATATTACATATGGGGAAGTTGCAGAAGATGTTAGAAGGCAATTCATAAACAATATATTAAAAAATAATCCAGGCAATGAAGAATATGTGATAGAAAGCATAATAAGGAACAACGCAAATCCAAAATGGAAAATAAAAGATGAAGAATTTGATAAAATTAAATCTCCCACATGCATAATATGGGGAGATAACGATAGGATTATACCTTTAAGTTATGGTGAAGAATTAAATAAAAAAATAAAAAACAGCAAACTTGAGATTATAAAGGATGGTGGTCATGTACCTCATTATAGGAAGCCACAGGAGGTTGCTAGAGTCATTAATGGATTTCTTGGATTTCCGTAGATTTTAAGTATTGCAGAGTAATACCAAAGTATGGAAAATAATGGCAGAAAAGAAAATGTAACAATTAAAGGCATTAGTTCAGAAATTTACAATAAGGTCAAGCAGCTTGCAAAAGAAACTGGCAAAACCATAGGTGAGATTACTAATGACGCGTATAATACAATATTGATGGCATTAGATGACGTATCAAAAGCTGGAAATGATGTTATAAAAATGATAAAAAATGGAGAGATTAAAGTCATCGAAAACGTGGATGAGATTTCATTAACAGGAGAAGAAATAAGAAAATTTAACAGAAAAATAATTATCAAAAACATTCAAAGATTAGAATTAAAAGAAATTCATGAGGAGGACATTTCCAAATTCATAGTATCAATTAACAATGTAGGATTAATCTCTGTCCCAAAGGGATTCAATAAACTTGCTTTACTTGAAAAGGCTAGGTTCATAGGAAAAATAGAGGAGAAGTGAATGGAATTGCTTCAGAATTTTATTTTTTGACAATATTTGGGAAGAGAAAATTATTCTAATTAAAGATAATTAAGTTTTGAATGATCTATTTAATTGTGGAATATTTAATTGAGATTCTGATAGCTTCAATTTTAGCAGGTATAATAGGTGCTTTAGGGGGTTTGGGTGGTGGAGTTTTAATAGTTCCATTTCTAACTCTGTATTTTCATGTACCTATATCATTGGCTATTGGCGCATCAATCGTTTCAGTCATAGCAACTTCTAGTGGTTCTGCCGCTGCCTATGTTAGAGATAAAATATCTAATATCAGGATTGGTACATTTTTAGTACTATTTACAACAACCGGAGCTATATTGGGTGCATTTATAGAACATGTGACTCCGGTAAAAGTTTTGTTTTTTATATTTGGTGTTGTTTTAATAATTTCGGTTATTCCAATGCTTAAAAAAATAGGGGAAGAAGTCCCTAATGTTGAAAAGAATGATCCACTTGCTGAAAAATTGGGACTTTATGGTGAATATTACGATTCCGTTCTTAAAAGAGAGGTTAAATATAAGGTTACCGGGGTGAAACCAGGTGCAGCCATGATGTTCATGGCAGGAACAATTTCGGGATTATTGGGAATAGGGTCTGGAGCATTTAAAGTATTAGCAATGGATTTAGCAATGAGACTACCTATAAAAGTTTCTACAACAACCTCAAATTTCATGATAGGGGTAACAGCAGCTGCCAGTGCTGGAATATACTTTTTTACTGGGGATGTTAATCCATTTATAGCAGCCCCGGTGGCAATGGGTGTATTAATAGGTGCTATAATTGGAACCAAAATTTTAGTAAGAATTAGAAGTTCTTCTGTCAGAAAAATATTTGCGGTGATAATACTAATTGTGGGTTTGGAAATGATTTTAAGAGGTGCGGGGGTAATCTAATTGATAGACAACAATTCTAAGGATCAAAAATTACTGACGGAAGAGGGCATAAGTAGCAAGATTTTAACTATCTATCTAATATGGAGTGTCATAATTTCTCTGGGTATAATAACTTTCGGGACTATTTTATTCATAATAACAGGTAAATCAGGATATAATATGGGAAACCTTAACTCTCTGATTACGGCAAAGGGCTCACTCAGCACATATCCATTTTATATTCAATCAATTTGGAGTGGGGTTTTAACCCTCAAACCCTTTGCCATAATTCAATTGGGAGTACTTATTCTTCTATTAACCCCCTTTGGTAGAATGCTTCTACAATTTTTCATATTCATATATGAAAAAGACACTATTTTTGCCATAATAGCACTTGTAGTATTTGTCATATTGATGTTTTCCCTATATATGGTAAATGTGTTGGAGATGCTGCATATAGCTTAGAAATAAAGATTAAATTAAAATTCATTTAACCTAGAAATCTATTATTATTCTTCCATCTTTTGAATCATACTGTTGAAGGGCTTCTCTTATATCTGTGTATTTGAAATGCTTCCAAACCTTTGTTTTTATTTTATAGTTTTTAACCAACTTTAGTAGGTCCTGTAATTCTTTCAAGGTTCCACCAGTTGATCCTATTATTTTCCTTTCTCCCGTATAAAGGAAGGCTAAATCAATTTCTGTTAATTTACCTGTGTAAGTTCCAAAAGTAACAATTCGACCACCTTTGTTTAGATAGGAAAGGTAATTTTTAAAGAAATCAGTACCTAAGGAATTTATTATTAAATCGACATTTTGACCATTCCATTCAATAGCACCATATTCGGTTAACCACTTTTTTCTGGATACAAAATATACTTCAGCTCCGAATATTCGTGAGAGAATTACAGCATATTGACCAGTATTTCCAGAAGCCCCAACTATCAAGACCTTTTCACCTGTTTTTAAGTTTGATTCAATAAGCGCATGATATGAAGTTAGTCCACCAACTGGTAAGCCCACAGCATCTTCAAAATCGACATCCTCAGGTATTTTTAAAAAATTTAAAGCTGGCCCGGCAAAGAGTTCTGAAAATCCGCCATTGCTGGTAGCACCATAGATGCCGCCGTTTTCACAAATATGTTGTTTCCCTGAAATGCAATATAGGCAAGAATTGTCAAAGAATCTCGGATAAAGAATAACTCTATCTCCAGGCTTAAATTTATTGGTTTTACTCTCCTTTACGATACCTGCAATTTCAGCTCCCGGTATATGTGGGAAGGGAGATATTTTGTAATTGGTTTTTCCCTTGATTGTATTAACATCAATTGGGTTAAGCCCAGCATATTTAACCTTTATTAAGACTTCTCCTGATGGATCTTGAACCTCCCCTATATGCAAGTTTTCTAATCCGCCCGGTTCCTCTACTATTATTGCTTTCATATTTATTCTATAATTTTCCCATATATTGAAATTATGCTCCTCATCCCTTCTCCCTTGAAGAATTTTGTAGCCACTAAATTCTCAGTTGGGAATTCTACAGTAATAACAGAACAGCCTTTCTTTTTCTCTATCTTAGCCAATTCCCTCAGTAATTCTGTGCCTAATCCTTTCTTCCTGAATTCTGGTAGAACATATATATCCGTAATTCTAACCTCTTTTCTTGGATTATAGAAAAGTCTATCAATTATATCCGCTAGTATTATACCAATTATTTTTCCCTGGTATTCAGCTACATAGGCATCTCTGAATTGCTCTTTTACAGCCTGTTTTAAATACTTTTTCACTTCTTCTTCAACATTATCCACCAAACTGAATAAAGGATCGTGTTCTGAATTAAACTTTTTTAGCCTAAGCAGCAAATTAGCTGCTTGTTCTATATCTTCTTCTTTCATCTCCCTGATTATCGGTTCCATATTCAACCCCTCCTTATATCCTCTATCAAACCTATTTCAATTAACTTTTCTATAATATTTCTATTTTTAGAAATAATGTTAAGGGCATTTGCATAGAACTCTTCCTTTGATTTAGATATTCTTGCAAACCCAAATTTCACAGCTGAATAAGCTATAGCTGATGCAACTCTTGGAAATACCTCCCATTGATCCATCCTAGGTATTATGTAGTCTGTGGATAACCCTTTTTCCTCGGCAAATTTAGCAAGTTCATTTGAAGCCTCCACTATCATTTGTTCATTAATCCTCTTAGTTCTTGAATCAAGGGCACCTCTGAAAACTCCAGGAAATACCAAGCTATTATTTACCTGGTTTGGGAAATCAGATCTACCAGTTGCCACAATTTCAGCACCATTCGCAATTGCCTCGCTGGGCCAGATTTCTGGGACAGGGTTGGCAAGTGCAAAAACAATGGCCCTTTTTTCCATTTTTCTTATCCAATCACCCTTTATTACACCGGGCCCTGGGTGAGAAGCAGCTATGACCACATCTGCACCCTCCAAAGCTTCTTGAATTCCCCCTTTTTTTCTTATTTTATTAGTGGTAATACCAAGTTCATATTTCCAGGGGTTAGTAACCATTAAATTATCCATATCCTCACGTTCAGGATGAAGAATTCCATGGGAATCAACCATTATTATATTACCCAAATCAAATCCTGCTGCACCCAGTAATCTGGCAGTAGCAATATTAGCAGCACCAGAACCAAATAAAACTATTCTAGTATCTTTCTTGTTTCTGCCTGTTATTTTCAAAGCGTTAATTAATGCCGCAAGTGTGGCTCCAGCAGTACCTAGTTGATCGTCATGCCAAACTGGTATGTTCATTTCCCTGGATAGGGTATCAAGGAGGGTGAAACACTTTGGGGATTCTATATCCTCCAGATTGATACCTCCAAAAGCAGGCTCCAGCGATTTTACTACTTTTATAATCATTTCTTTATCTGTTGTTCCTATTGGTATCGGTATTGCATCCACCCCTCCAAGATATTTGAAAATCAAAGCTTTACCCTCCATGACAGGAAGTGAAGCTTCTGGACCTATATTCCCCAAACCCAGAACCCTCGTTCCATCTGTAATAATTGCTACGGAATTCCATTTCCACGTGTACTCATATGCCAATTCTTTATCTTTCGCAATTTCCATAGAAACCTGGGCCACACCGGGTGTATACCAAATAGAAAAATCATCAAGATGTTTAATTGGAACCTTTGGTATTGATGATATTTTACCATGATAATGATTGGAATATCTTATGGCCAGCTCACCAAGTTCTTTCCCCCCTTCCTCTCCTTCATTTTTCATATCGCTGTATTAAAAATTCATGCATAAATATTCTCGAATTACTTTCTTCTGTGCTTCTTGTTAGATAGATTTATTTAAATAAACTTTAATATTACAATTCGTTATTTATATCAATGGCTGACATCAGAGATGAGGTAACAGATGATAGAGGTGCTATTAAGAAATTACAATTACTTTTTCCCGGATACCACGGATATAGGGTTAATGAAGACCTGAGAGATGCAGACATCTATTTGAAGGATGAAATTTATAAATTTATGCTTAACATAAATGAATCTGTTAAGAAAATTGAAAATAATCTAGTCAGCCAAGGATTATTCCAATATTTGGAAAAATTAGGTATATTAAGATCTAACATTCAAGAAATAGCTGAGAGAATCAAACACCATGAGGCAGGTTATTCAGGAATATCTGCTGCAGTGAGGGTAACCCCGGAGAAATTGAATGCTCTCTATGACCTAGATATTAAAATATATGAGAATCTAACAAACCTCAAAAACAATATAGAACAGATGGTTGCTGATTCTTTGATGGGAAGATTTGATCTAGGTAAATATAACCAGGTTCTTGAAGAAATTGTTGGAATTCATGATTTGGACTCATCCAGAAATAGGATATTGTACGGAGGAATATAACATGGTTTTCCATAAAAAAACTGATCATATACCAAATTCTGGCGGGAGTGTTTTAGGATCGATTACGATAGAATGGGAAGATCAGTTCAAACAGAACAATGTTATGTGGAAAGTTCCAAGGTTAATAAGATTCAATGATAACATTGTAGTTAGGGAGGATGAAATTGCTGTATTCTATAGGGATGGAAAGGCATTGGCATATATCGATAAACCGGGAAGGTATGCCCTTACTGATTTAAACGCTCCTGTGGTCGGCGAAATTGTAAAACTTCTGACAGGAATACAACAACAAGCAGAAGTTTATTATCTTCAAAGACGCTTTTTTGATATTAAATTTGGATCAGCCGAACCATACGCTTTTAAGGATAAAGACTTCGGAATTGTGCTTCTAAGGTTGTACGGAGAAGCTAGGTATAGAATTTCTGATCCATCAATATTCATAAACCAATTCGTGGGTACTTTTTCTTTAGAAACAACGGCACAGGTAGAACAGAGAATAAAGGAGCAGATAGTGCTTCTTATTTACAATATTCTGGGAAAGATGAAAGATCAAGGTATTTCGGTCACCGACATCCCTTCCAATTTATTGAACATTGAAGAAGCGGTGATTGCAGAATCAAAAAATTCTTTCCAGCAGTATGGAATTGAAATAAACAAAATTTCAGGGTTGAATATAAATTTACCAGAAACCGTTCAAAAAGCCATTGATACTAGGTCAAGCATGCAGGTTCTGGGTGTTAATTATATGCAATATCAGAGTGGTCAGGCTGTAGTGGATGCAGCCAAAAATCCATCTGGAGCTGCTGGGGTAGGGGCAGGTCTGGGAGTCGGAATTGGTGCAGGTGCAGGTATTGCCTATCCATTTGCAGCCTCTGTATCACAAGGGCTGGCACAGCAGCCAAATCAGTATCAGCAGCAATCCGACACTAAGAAGTGCCCTTCATGCGGTAATACAGTACCTTCAAATGCAAAATTCTGTCCAGAATGCGGATATAATTTTAAACAATCAGAGACAATAAAATGCCCAAATTGCGGAAAGGAAATTCCTGCCAATTCAAAGTTCTGTCCAGAATGCGGAAAGCCTTTGTCCCAAAAATGTAAAAAATGTGGTAGTGATATACCAACAGGCGCTAAATTCTGTCCAAATTGTGGTGAGAAGGTGGGATAAATGTATTGCAGAAAGTGCGGAGCACAAATACCAGATGATTCTTTATTTTGTCCAAAATGTGGAACGCCGCAAAATGTAGAGCTAACTAAGAAACCAATGGACCAAAGTTCTAATAGCGGTGAAAGAGAAATTTTAAAGGAAATGAAGTGCCCTAACTGTGGAGCCCCTCTTAATCCATTAGCAGGAGAAGAAATGGTGGTATGCCAGTACTGTGGCACATCCATATCATTAAGTTCTGAGGGCTGGTCTAAAGTAAAATCACACTTCATTTTGGATATAAGGGTACAGTTAAAAGATCAGGCTCTGGCTATTGCGAGGAACTTCCTTGATAAGAGTATTTTGCATAGACACCTGTATGAAAAGAGCAGATTGGACCAGCTGGGTTTAGCATATATCCCCTATTGGATAATTGATGCGGGATATACCGCCCAGTTCAAATATAAGAAAATGGAAGCGCAACCTGGAGGGTTTGTCGCAATGAATTTAGGTGGTAGAGGTGGCTTCATAGGTCCAACCGAAAATGTCCAGACTGTTATAGAATCTGGAACTGATGTTGGTATGGTGCAATATCCAGTTATAGCGGTGGAAAATCTTAAACAATACCAGCCACCTGATTACATTTTCAATTTGCAAAATAAGAGGGTTATTGGTAATTCAGATATTAACTCCCCAGTTAAATTATTGAATGGAACCATAGGAGAAGAAAAAGCCAGAGTAATGGGTAAAGTATTGATTCAGCAGTGGGAGATGAGAAAGCTTCAGAAAATATACCATCACAATTTTCTGGCAGCTGAAACTTCAGTAGATATATCAGATGTTTATTTAGTTCACATACCTATTTGGACAGCTGTTTTTGTTCACAAGGATGAAAAGATAGTTCTAATGATAGATGCTCACAATGCTATGGTAATGGAAGAATTAAAAGAATAATTAAATTAAGATTCTACTACTTTTAATAGGTAAAATGATCCGACAAATACCAGAGCCATTGCACTTAAAACCAGAAAGGCCAGTGGATATCCAAATCTAAGTGCCAGGTAGTAGGTCAAATAAATCATTATGCCGAAGAAAGCAATCATGCTGATTGCAAAAATAAAGAGGCGAAGCATTATAGCTTGCTTTCTAGAATTATAAAGTCCAATAAATCCAGTGGCCAATATTGCATAGGCAACAAGCATCAAAACTTCCAGAATTAATGACATAATCCAAAATATACCCATTAATTTTCCCCTCCATAATACTCTAGAAATTTTTTGATATCATCCATTATTCCATCTTCTATATACACTAATCCTCCATATCTATCATCTTCATATACTATTTTATTTTCCTGCAGAACCTTAAGGTGATGGGTAATCGTCCTATAATTCAGAGATAACTTTTTGCTTAATTCATTTTTGTTCATAGGGGTCTCAATTAATACCTTCAATATTTTAGCTCTGGTATCACCACCCCTTGAAGCTATCAATAACCAGAAAAGTGACCTCTTCAGATACTTATCTTGCAATTCAATTTCATCATATTTTTTAGCAGTCAATTCAAAGAAAAAGTTAAAAGAATTATAAAAATTTAATTCAATTAAATAGTTCATGTGAATGGTGCCACCTGTGATAGTGGTCCTGATCCAACGTTGTCGAATATTTCATGTGTTATGTAGTATTTTCCATTTATAAATTGGAAATCGAGGGTGTAGACTACATCAATGTATTCGAATACGCTTGTATTTGAAGAACTCTGTACTACGAATTGTATGTCTGCAGTAACAGTTCCACCTGTTACAAATCCTCCACTTATGTTAAGTGTTACCATAGGAGGCGCTTCTGAGTAGAACCATACTGCTGCCCATAGGGAGAAGAATTTATTCCATACTTGGGATATCTGTGTATAATTGGTGTAATTTCCTGCCAATTTTCCGCCTATCCATTGCAAGCTGCTATTTTGCTCGTATTGTGTCATGACCAAGGAAAGATTCTCTATTGCAATGTTATTCCAATGTGAAAATGAGGCATTCAAAAGTGCTTGTGATTGCAGTGATTCAACATAGGATGCGCTGTAGGATATTATTTGTGCACCTACAATGTGCCATATTTCATAAGTTATAAGAGGCACACCATTTATCATCTGGAACTCCAATGTGTAATTTGTTATTATTGAGTTAACTTGCATTGGTGTCTTAAATGATGTCAGTACCCATTGCACAGTTGCATTTACATAGTAATTTCCATTGGATTCAGAAAGTGTCGGAGGATTGACAGTATAGAACCAAACTGCGCTCCACAGACCGAAGAACCTATTCCAAACCGCCGATATATTTTGTATTCCATTGTATGTACCTGAGAGTGGACCACCAATCCAGATAAGAGTGGCGTTACTGTAATATTGGGGAACTAGCAGGGAAGTATTTTCTATAGCTATATAGTCCCAGTGAGAGAAAGATATGTTCATTACTTCCTGACTCTGGAGATAGCTCACATAGTTATAAGTATATGATATTGGACCATGAGATTCTATGTGCCATACTTCATGGGTTATTAGCCATTGACTTCCCATGAGATAGAAGTTAAGGTAATAGGTTATATTGAGATAGTCGACTTCCAAGGGAGTTTTGAATGAGGTTAGAACAAACTGTACTTCAGAAGATACATTGGCGGAATTACCAGAAACAGTTACGGAAGGTGGTGATGGTGTATAGAACCAAACTGCACTCCACAAACCAAAAAACTTATTCCAAACATTAGTGATGTTATTTACTCCTGAATAAGTACCTGATAGAGGTCCACCAATCCAATTTAAAGTCGCATTAGATGCATATTGCATGCTCAATAGGGATGAATTTTCGATAGCTATATAGTCCCAATGTGAGAAGGCAGCATTGAGAACGACTAAACTAGAATTTTGTGAAAGGTCATTCTTTAATGAATTTATGTTGCTTTTATAAACACTTAGTTCATTTTGTATAGTGGTGTAATTCTGTTGTAGCTGCATATAACTGCTGTTTACTGAATTTAGTTGGGATTTCAGGGTGGCAACTCTGTTATTCAAGGAAGTTACGTTTGCCGAAGAGTTCATGTAAGCATATCCAAGAGCGCCTGCCAAGACAAGCAATACCACGATTATTCCTATAATCAAGCCCTTGTTCATGATAAAGTATAATTAAGATATAAAAAATGAAATTTCAAAATTGTATACAATTTGCAAATAATTTAAATTATGGTTAAAATTACACTCCATGATAGATTTTGTTGTGGACTTAGCCGAGGCGAGAAGCCACATTCTGAATATAAGAATGAAATTTGAAAGCAAATCAAATGAGGAAATAATAACCATGCCTGTATGGGCTCCTGGCTCTTACATGGTAAGGGATTTTTCGAGACATATATCACACATAAATGCGGAGAAAGGTGAAATACAACAGATAGACAAGAAAAGTTACAAAGTGAAGGGTGAAGAAATTATAATAAATTATTCAATTTATGCTGAGGAACTTTCAGTGCAAACATCCTATTCGGATGAAGATTTTGTACTCATTAACGGTTCGTCTGTTTTCTTTTACGTGGAAGGTAGGAAAGAAGAAAAATACAGGTTAAAAATCATAAACAGCCCACATAGGCACATTTCAACTTCAATGAACAAAGAAAATGAATTTTATTTTATGGAAAATTATGATGATTTCATCGACACACCTATACTACTCCACGATGGATTATCGAAGAGTTTTGATCTTGATGGTAAGAAACATTATGTCTCCATTGTAGGAAATTTTAACAGAAATTTTGATGAATTTGTAAATGAAGTAGAGAAAATAGTCAAGGTAACAAGAGATATATTCGGTGAATTACCTTATGAAAGATATTCATTCCTTTTCATCTTAGCACCAGATGACATTGCTGGAGGTCTTGAACATAAAAATTCAACCGTTATAATAGGAAATGAAAACAGAATGGTAGACGATTATGAGTATCTTATATTCAAGACAGTTATTTCACACGAGTTCTTCCATACGTGGAATGTTAAAAGGATAAGACCAATTGAGTTAGGGCCTTTCGATTATACTAAGGAAAATTATACGAAACTTCTATGGCTTTCAGAAGGATTTACATCATATTATGAATGGATAATACTTTTGAGAGCCTCAATCGCAAAGATTGAAGATTATTCAAATCATTTGTCCGAGGCTTTGAATTATTATTTCATTCAACCGGGATATAAATACAGGGATGCCAATTCATCATCTTTTAATACATGGATCAAGTTATATAAACCAGATGGGGACATAATTAACAATTATATCTCTTATTATTTGAAAGGTGAATTGATGGCTATAGCCCTAAACGAAGAAATTTTGAGGAGGTCAAATGGCAAAAAGACAGTAGATGATTTTATGAGAGCTCTTTGGGGACTATATAAGAGTAACGGAAAAGGAATTACCTATAATGATCTAAAGAATATATTGGAATCCATAGGGAAAGGATTGGGAGAGGAAGTATTGCCTAAACTGGCAGAGGTACCTGGTGATATGGAATTGACTGAGAGGCTCAAAAGACTAGGATTCAAAGTATCAACACAGGAAAAAGGTAACGGTTTCCTGGGTTTAATTTTCACGGTATCTAATGGAAAGCTATTGGTAAGATTTGCAATTAAGGACTATCCAGCATACCAGTCAGGTATCGTTCCAGGTGATGAGGTAATAGCAGTAGATGGAAAGAGGATGATTGAAGGTTACACAGAGGATTACTTAAAGGAATGGAAAGGGATAAAACTGGACAACATCAAATGGATTAAGCCTAATGATACTGTTAACATTGCATTATTTAGAAGAAATAATCTGAAGATTTTGAATTTAAAAGCAGCAATTTATCCTAAAAAATTCAAGGTAGAAGTGGAAGATGCGGAGAATGTTAAAAAATCTTTTAATCTTAATTAATCCTTATTTTTTTGAATGTATTCCCTTATTTCTAATAGCAAATTGAAAAACATTTCATTGTTTAGAACGCCGGTATTTACGTTTCTAGGACTGGGATGATAAGAGCAATAAACTCGCAATCCATTAATGTCATAGTGCATACCATGTTGAAATTTCATATCCTTTGTATTAAACCCCTTTTTATTTAGGTAGTTTTTAAAGGAATCAAATGCTATCCTACCTAGCGTTAATACAACCTTCAGATTATGCATTAATTCTATCTCATTGTAAAGATACACAGAGCAATTTTCTAATTCCTCCTTTGTGGGAATATTATCTGGTGGAACACATTTTAAAGCTGCTGTTATATATGTGTTATGAAGTTTAAGGCCATCATCAATTTTTATAGAAAATGGTTGATTGGCAAAACCTGCTTCAAAAAGATTTTTCATTAAAAATTCTGCACTTTTGTCACCAGTAAAAACCCTTCCAGTCCTGTTTCCCCCCGTTGGGGCAGGAGCTAAACCTAATACAAGGAATTCTCCCTCTATATCTCCGAATCCCGGAACTGGTTTGCTCCAGAATTTTTCTCCCTTAAACCTATTATTGTTTATTCCAACTTCCACTCTGAATTTTACAAGCCTAGGACACTTTTGGCATGTGATTAGATTGGAATTTAATTCTTCTATGCTTTTAAAAACTTTCATTCGATATTCCCCAAAGTAAATTTCTGAATTCTTTATAATCCTTAACACGATAGTTCGCCTTTGTCTCACCTTCTCCAACTTTAATGGTAATATGATCTTTCAATAACTCAAATGCCTCCTCATCAGTTGTATCATCGCCAGCAAATAGAGCAGTTTCTCCATTTTCAAGATGCTGTAAAATTGCCTTTCCTTTATTTATACCCTTTATTCGATATTCTAATACAAATTTTCCAGAATAAAGCTCCATACCAGGGGGGATATTTTCCATTATAATTGGTAAGAGCTCATTTAAATCCCCTTTCAAATAATAATAATGGAATTGAATGCCTCCACCTTTGTTTATTACCATTAATCCCGGAAATTCAGATTCAAGATATTTTAATTTAGAATAATATTGATCGCAGATTTCTACGAATTTTTCTAATCCTGGGAGAAACCTTGGTTTTTCTCCCTTATGTATTAATTGGGCTCCATGCATTGCAATTATTTCGAATTTAGAATCAAGGAAATCTTGAATATCACGCGCAGACCTGCCTGTGATTAAGAACATCGGGAATTTTCTGTCCAAATCGTTCAGTAAATTAATTAAATCTTCATCCGGTTTTGCATCCTCAGGTCTAGAGGTCAATGGAACTAGAGTTCCATCATAATCCAGAAATAATTTTAACTTAGTTGTTTTCAGCATTTTTAGATCCAGTTGCATTCAAGGGCTATTAAGAACATTGATAAATAAAATTCTTAAGAGGGAAGGATTTAAGAGTTTGGATAAAATAATCATAAAATGGAATTAAATAAAACTAAAAAGAATAAATTTTCCAGCGACAGCGTTGGTCAATTTCGAATTATTCTAGCAGATAATACAATTCCATACAAACTCGTAATGAAATACTGTACATCAAAAGTTAATCTGCTTTTGGGTACCATTGAAGAATATTCATCAATTGATTACTCAATTTTTTTAAATTTAGCCGCCAGTGAAGGTATAGATTTAAAACAAATTAAGGAATTTATAAAGTCAAAATTTGATTGCATATTCATATCAGAGATATCATTTATTGATAGCAAATCTTCAGAAATTTTAAAATCGCTCTTGGATGATGGGATTAATGTTCTAGCTACTGCTACATATGATGAATTTACTAATAACTTCAAAAGGCTCAGAGATTTGCTAATTAATGCATCATTCATAATTATGAGAAAAGATGACCGAAATAAGTATGCAGAACTTTTGGCTGCTAACCTAACACCAAATATAAAATACGAAAAACTAGAGTCAAGATACGATAAGCAAAAAGTTGATGAATACGCTGAAAGTATTTCAGAAGTATCGAAATTAATTTACCTGGTGCCAAAAAAGTTCATCCTACAAAAAGATAGGAAATTATATGATAAAATAATGGAAATAGTTGAGAAAGATATAATTACTGAGGGCAGTTATTCTTTTTTCATTGATACCCCCGGCATAAAAGATCTAAAGCCAAGAAAATCTAAAGACGTTAAAAAAATTTTAATAGAGTACGCTAAAGTATCAGAGAAAGACCTTAAAGTGCCATCACTTGCTTCATTTCTATACTATTATGCAGATGACTGGGAGAATTCAGCCAGAAATATCAGGGAAATGATAAAAGAGCCATTCGAGAAAGGTGATTATTACAGCGTGATAAAGTCTATGGAAATGTTGTTCAGGATATCTGAAGCATCTGATGATGATTATTTTTACTACAGTATAAGCCTTTATAATATTGGTAATAGAAGGAGAGCCTTAAAAATATTGGAAGGTTTAGATGAAAAAGGTTATTTCAGTGGAAAATGGGAAAAAGCTAAAAAATATCTAGAAGCTATATTTGATTACTACGGATTTTCCGAGGCAAACAAGTTCCTAAATTCTATAGAAGGAGCAACTCCTAAAGAAGGGATGGTAGAATTATATAGGGGTTTTATAAAGGTTGCATTGGGCAAAGGGAATATAGATGAAGCAGAAATGGTTTTTTTAAGGCTTAAGGATATATTGGATGTATCCAATTTTGACTGCGAGCTTTTTAGGCTTCTGGGCAATCTATATCTTCAAAAGAATAAGATTTCTTTGGCATTGAGATATTATGAAAAGGGATACCAGATAGCCATATTAAAGAATGAAAAAGAATGCATGGCAAAATCACTAAACAATCTAGGTATACTAAGTTACCAGACAATGGATCTTGAGAAATCACTGGAATATTATGAAAAATCAAGGAAATTGTCAAGGGAAATGGGCGACGAATGGAGCTTTTCAACTACTACAGGCAATATGGTTCCAATAGCTATAGAATTGTTAGATTTCAAAAAGGCCAAAGAGCTTATTGAAGAGCTAATAAGATTAAGAAACCAAGATTTAGCCAAAGTAGGCTTAGCTAATGGTTATTTTTCTTATTCAGATATATACTTATATGAATGGAATTTAAATGAAGCAATTGAAACGTTAACGAAGGCTCTCAACATGATAATAGAAAAGGGCAATTTCTTAGAAATATCTAGCTATTTATACAAATTATCATTGTTAAAAGAGATAGCAGGATTTGATAACGGGAACTTATTACAAATGGCAAGGAAATTAGGAGACAAATATTCTGAAGAATATGCTTTTTGGGAAGGAGAAATAGAATTTTACAATGGAAGGTTTGAAAAAGCTTATGATAATTTCAAAAGAGCATTAAAAAGGATAGAAAAGAGTGGTAATGAAATATTGATACAGGAGGATACAGTAAGGGTAAAATTCCTAGAATATGTGTTGTTCAGAAAAATGCCAGGAAAATTAGAATGGGAAAAAATAATAGGTGAAGATAAAAAAATGTTCTTTATTCTTTTGGAATATATCTCTGCCAATATTTCAGAAGATGAAGCAATATTAAGGCTAAGCAAACTACCAAAGTTCTATGAGGATATGGGAAAGGCTTTATTGAAAGGGATACAAGGAATTGTTATAAAAAGTGAAAAGGAATTGCTCAACAAGCTAAACAGGTCAGTTATTGAATCCCTATCTTCATAAGAATTCATCAAGTTTATGCTGTTTTTTCTGGCCCTTAAGTATAGTTTTCATCTTAAATTCTTTCCTTCTCGCAGAATATAGATAAGAATAATCTCTCGTTCCTTTTGTAACCAGTATGTAAACAAGACCCTTGGAGAATCTTCCGGTCCGCCCTCTCCTTTGGATGCTTCTAATCTCACTAGGTACAGGCTCATAAAAAATAACCATGTCTGCGTAAGGTACATCCAAACCTTCTTCTCCAACTTGAGTAGCCACAAGAACTTTAAAAGATCCCTCTCTAAATCTTTCGAGTATTTCCTTTTGCTGTGACTGTTTTAAACCCTTATCTCCTAACCTATCGCTTTGTCCTATAAATCTTTCTGACGATATACCATTTTTATTAAGCAGGTTTGAAAGTATTGTAGCGGTTATTCTATAATGGCAAAAGACAATGGTCTTAACATTGTTCATGCTAATAAGCTCAAGAATCTTAGGAATTTTCGGTGTATGTTTTTCCATAGGTTCTTTTGATAATGAAATAAGTTCATCATACAACTTTCTAAATTCTACTGAGTTGATAATGGAATTAAAGTTCGTCTTTTCATCCTTTTGATGCTCTTTTAGATATTCAATTAGAGGCAGAAGACCCTGGGTTTCTGCAAATTCCAATATAAGGTCAAGTGCTATAGCCTGGGATCTTAATCTAGCGGCTGAATAAAATCTCTTATCACCTTCCCTTATCTTCAGCGAGATTGTCTCCCCTATCTCTATCAGTTCCTTTCGAGAATTTCCTTTTAAATTAAAACCAAAATTATTTAATTTTTCTAACTTATCATTCAACATTTCTCTAATCTTTTCAATAGCCCTCTTCATCTGAACAGGAATATCTACATTGATCCATTTTACCTCTATTCCCTCAATATATTGCTTTACGTCTGGTGAATTTTCGTCTCTTATCTCTAAATTCTGAATACCGAGATTATTCATTATTTGGTTGATTTTTTTGACATCACCTCCAGGTGAAGCAGTCATTGCTATAATCCTTGCAGAATCTTTGAAGGATTCAGCAATATGAACGTAAGAATAATTTCCAATCGCCCGATGAGCTTCATCAATAACCAGCACTTTGAATTGATCTTTTATTTCAGTTAAGAATTCCAAATCATTCTCGATGACCTGAGGGGTGGAAATTATGATCCTGCAAGTTCTGTAAAGCTCTTTCCTTCTTTGTTTGGGAATCGAACCATTCAATTCACATATTTCATCTTCATTTAATTTCAAAAATTTAATGAGGCTTGATCTATGCTGATGAACTAAAGGCCTTGTGGGTGCAACAAATATGGCCTTCCCACCATTCTCAATCAATTTTGAAATTGCCAATATGGCAATGACGGTTTTCCCTAATGCAGTGGGCAGTACAACTAGGGTATTGCTTTTTACGCAGGAATCAGCTATAGAGATCTGATAATCCCTCTTTTCAATCAATTCGGACCTGAGAAGGGGAGAAAAATCCACTATACTATATTAATAATACCATAAAAAGTTTTAAACCTTTTTCAAATCTCTAGAGGAAAGAAATTGCTTGAAGCTATAGCTCTGGTAGCATCATTCGTAGGTATAATGATCTCTTCCTATGTATTTACGGAAAACCTGGAAAAATTGTTCAGTGATAGAGGATTTTCAATGAGAACAATAGGTTCAGTCATTGCACCATTATTCACTTCGGCACCAGAATTGGTTATAATAATTATATCGCTTCTAATCCTGAGTAAGGATCAGTCTGAAGAAGTTATAAACGGAGTTGTTTTGGGAGAACCTTTTACTGTTCTTTCGTTAGGGTTTTTCCTATTTTCTATATTTATATTTAAAATAAGGACACCCAACAAGGAAAAAGTTCAGAACGTTGAGCTTTTTTTATATATTGCAATCTCGAGCTTGATAATTTTCTTTGGCAAATGGATTTCTTATGGAAATTATATTTCTGCAATATTTCTAGTTTCAATTTATATTATTACAACCTTAGGTAGTTCTAGAAAGAATGAAAGCTATGTTAATGAAGCAGATGAGAATTATAATTACTTCAAGGGAATCATGCTTGTTATATTATCCGGAATATTGTTAATGATTTCATCTTATTTCCTTTTGCATAGCATAAAGGCTATATCCACAGAGTTAAAGATTCCCACTTTTTATGCATCACTTATATTGATACCTATAGGTACCATACTTCCCGAATTGATGAATTCTATTTTCTGGGGGAGGAAGGGGAAACTGGAACTTGCAATCGGAAATATGGTTGGCGAATCTTTAATATTCATAACTATTTATCCTGCATTGGCTCTATTTTTAGGGTTTTTTTATTATAGTTTAGGGACTTTTATTTTATTAATGGTTATATTTGTCAACAGCGTTTTGTTTTATCTGGGGGCAAGGTTTTCAGATAAGTATAATAATATTTTCTTGATGGGCCTTCTGTTTTATATTTTATATATGGTTTTGGTGTTCATTACCAAATAATTAGTAATACCAAAAAAATGGAAATACATTTATACAGAATTTTGATTAACTAATGATGAAAAATACACTTGAAACAAAGATCGACCTAATCAGATCTGATCTATTGAAAGGAAAGCCCATAATAGTATATGATTTTGATGGAAGGGAAGAAGAAGCTGATATGGTATTTTATGCGGGAGCTATAAGCTGGGAATCGATTCACACACTTAGAACTCAGGCAGGCGGTTTGATATGTTATGTCATAGATAAAAATGAAGCCGAAGAACTGGGAATAGATTTCATGGTTAATCTATTAAAGGAAAATAAGGCATACTCCAGACTTGTCAAAAGACCAAAATATGGTGATTACCCATCCTTTTCATTATGGGTTAACAGTGTAAATGTTAAAACTGGAATCAGCGATATTGACAGGGCTACAACAATCAGGGAGCTTCATGATTTGCTGGATAGTGAAAAGCGTTACGACCTATTTAGGGAGAAATTTTATTCACCTGGGCATGTACCTATTTTGATTTCCAGAGGCTTGAAAGAAAGGAAAGGGCATACAGAACTTGTTACTTCATTGGCGGAATTTTTAGGTTTGAAAGGAAGCATGGTAATTGCCGAAATGCTTGATTCAGGAAAGAGTCTGTCAAAGGATAAGGCTATGGATTATGCCAATTTAAATGGCTATATATTTGTGGAAGGGAAGGAGATACTGGAGTTGTTTAAATGATCAAGTTTGGAGTTGCAGATACAACTTTCTCAAGGGTAGACATGGGAAAAATAGCTATAGAAACTATTAGAAAATTATCTCCAAATTCCACGATAGTTAGATATACTGTACCAGGTATTAAGGATCTTCCAGTGGCTGCCGCAAAATTATTCGAAATGGGATGTGATGGAGTCATTACACTAGGCTGGGTTGGTAAAACTAAATTAGACAAATACAGTTATTTGGCCGCAAGTACAGGATTGATTAATGTTCAGATATATTATAAAAAGCACATAATGGATGTAACAATACATGAAGATGAGTCTGAAAATGAAGAGAGTTTATTAAATATTGCAACGGACAGGGCAAGGAAACACGCTGAGAATTTAGTTAAACTGGTGATAGAAGGTGGGGAAGCACTTACTCCGTATGCAGGTAAAGGTTTAAGGCAAGGTTATAATCATGCAGGGCCATTAAGGGAATGATAGAAATGACAAACAAGATAGGAATAGTGGTTTCAGAATTTAATTACGATATAACCTATATGATGTCTAAAAAAGCTATGGAACATGCATCACTTTTAGGACTGGAAGTTAAATGGCTTGTGAAGGTTCCAGGCGTCTACGATATGCCACTTGCCGTGAAGAAGCTACTTCAAGACAAAGATTTAAAAGGGGTAGCCGTGCTTGGTGCAGTTATTAAGGGAGAAACGAAACACGACGAGCTAATAATCAACCAATCAGTAAGGAAAATTTTGGACCTCTCTGATCAATTTGATAAGCCAGTGACCCTGGGCATAGTTGGTCCGGGAGCAACCCATGACCAGGCTGTGGACAGAGTAGATGAATATTCATCAAGGGCTATTGAGTCACTTGCTAAGATGCTTATAAAAATTGATGAGATAAGTAAGGGGAATGGGCTCATAGAGATTTGATGACGATTAGAATAATGATATCATATAGTTAATAGCATCCTTTAATTTTTAACCTTTTATCTTTTCATAAATCACAGGATATTATCGAATGTATTTCAAGATGTATTCCTAATATTGTCAATAAAAAGGTAACATTATAGAAAGCACATTTTACCACTATCGAGTACAAAATGCAATGAATCATTATTTGTGCAATCTTAGCAAAGTTTTTTTATATTGCCAATATGTACGCGCAATGCCCTACGATATTAAGAAGAGTGAAAAAGCCTGGATGGATTTTTGGCAGAGGGAAAGAATATTTCAATATAATTTTAATAGTGAAAAACCAACATTCAGCATAGACGTTCCGCCAAGATATGCCAGTGGAAGGCTACACATTGGCCATTCATTCCATTATACACATATGGATTTCGTTGCTAGATATAAAAGACTTAGAGGTTTTGAAGTTTTCTTCCCGTTATGTTTTGATGTTAATGGAATGCCTATAGAGGTAAATGTGGAGAAAAAATATAAAATAAGGATGAAGGACTATAAGAGGGAAGAATTTAATAAACTCTGTGAACAATTTGCTAATGAAAATATAAATGGAATGATAGAACAGTTCAATATACTGGGAGTTTCACTTGACCAATCATTATATTATAGAACGGATGCCGAATATTACAGGAAGATAACTCAGATAACATTTCTAGAATTGCTTGAGAGAAATCTGGCTTACAGGGCGTTGCATCCAGTGAATTGGTGCCCGAGGTGTGAAACAGCGTTAGCAGAATCAGAGATTGTTTATGAAGAGCGGGATGTTTTATTAAATGATATAATATTCAAAGGAGACAATTTTGAAATCACAATTTCAACCACAAGGCCAGAACTCCTACCTGCGTGTCTTGCAATAGCTGTCAATCCCAATGATGAGAGGTACAAACATTTGATTGGAAAAGAAGTAGAGGTTCCATTGTTCGGTAAAAAGGTAAAGATTATAGGGGATGAAAATGTGCTTATGGACTTTGGGACAGGAGCAGAAATGGTTTGCAGCGTCGGAGACAAGGATGATCTAAAAATGATCTATAGCCACGGTTTGCCATTTCTGAAAAGTCTAGATGAAAGGGGGAGATTAACTTCTATTGCAGGGAAATTTGCTGGGCTTGATGCCGATGAAGCTAAAAAAGCAATTCTGGAGGATTTAAAAAGTTCAGGTTTTCTTATTTCGCAAAAGAAGATTAAACACAATGTTGGAACTTGCTGGCGCTGCGGGCATTCCCTAGAATTCCTGCAAAAAGAACAATGGTTTATTAAAACGCTTGATTTCAAAGAGGAGCTTATAAAAGCTGCCAGACAAATAAAATGGTATCCAGAATTTATGAGAGTTAGATTAGAAGAATGGATAAATTCATTGTCCTGGGACTGGGTAATTTCCAGGCAAAGGTATTTTGCAACTCCAATTCCTGTTTGGTATTGTAAAAATGGCCACATCATTCCCGCAAAGAAGGATCAATGCTATGTTGATCCATTAATAGATAAACCCCCAGTAGAGAAATGCCCTATATGCAATGAGAACTTAGAGCCAAGCGATGAGGTTTTCGATACATGGATGGACTCATCTATATCACCGATGTTCCTGGCATTTTATGCCAGGGATCCAAAATTATTCGAAAAGCTTTATCCACTGAGTTTCAGGCCTCAAGGGCAGGATATAATCAGAACATGGGCTTTCTATACAATACTTAGATCTAAGCTACTAACAGGAAAAATTCCTTGGTATGAGATAATGGTAGATGGTAACATAATGGCACCGGATGGAAGACCCATGCATGCAAGTTGGGGAAATGTAATTGATCCTCTGGTGCTTATAGATAAATACGGTGCAGATCCATTCAGGTATTTTACATCGCAATGCAGTCTTGGGGAAGATACACCTTTTAAAGAAAGGGATATGGTTAGGGGTCAAAGGTTTATCAATAAGATATACAATATAGTGAATTTTCTAATTTTCGCCAATGGTATTGAGAGGACTGAAGATAAGTTAAGACCAGTGGATCACTGGATAAATCAACGCCTCTCCCAAACAATTAGAGAATCAACGTTGTATATGGATCAATATTCTTTTGATAAAGCTATGAAAATCATTGAAGATTTTGTATGGCACGATCTCGCAGATAATTACATAGAGGTTGTAAAGCATAGAATCTCTGGCAAGGAGACGTTTAAAAATCTTTACAATACCATATTGAAATCCATAATAATGCTTTCACCAATGTTACCATTTATTTCAGAGGATTCCTATCAAAGGGTTTTCAGGGACAAGGAAGGCAAGAAAAGTATACAGCATCTTTCATGGCCTGAACCATCTGAATACGATGAAAATCAATCTAAAATCGGTGAATCTACAATCGAAGCCATATCCATATTAAGGTCAGAAAAAGCAGCACTAAAGATTCCTTTGAATCAAGAGGTAGAAAATGCAATCATAGTTCCAAAGGGGAGTGAGGAATTTGATCTGGAGGAAATAATGGGTACTTTAAACATTAAAAACATCAGTATATTAAAGGAAAACTTTAAAACTGAGATAGTTGATATTAAATTGTCAGCCAATGGATATAAAAAATTTAAAGGAGATTCCAATGAAATATTGAAGCTAGTGCGTGAAAATCCATCATTGCTAAAGGAGAGAACTATAAAGGGATATACTTTGGAAGAAGGGGATTTTGAGATCGTAGAGGAGAATTCTTTTAACGGAAAGAAGATAAAATGTGGCAAGCATTGTTGCGCATCAATATATGTTTAGATTGAATGATGATCAGTTGGAAAATTATATACTTAGAATTTTAAAAAAGAAGGGATCCATAGTAGGGGAAGGAAATTTAATGAAAGAGTTAAGAAAATTAAGGGTAAGGGTATCACCAAAAAGAATTAGAAGGGTTGTTTTCAAATCCAAGAACATTGAAGTTGAAATAAAATTTGGAAAAGGGAAATTGATCAATAATGAAATTTGCCCAATTTGTAGCTCTCCATTGGTAGAAATTAAAAATGCTGACCTGGATGGCAATTTGAGAACAATAGGTTATAAATGTGATAATTGCAATTATAACTCAATTTCAAAAGGGAAACCATATTTATACATATTCAGGTTGAAGTATCATGATCTCTGATATGGAAAGAAACAATATAATTGCGAAAATAGAGAAGGATGAACCAGTGTTGGAATCAATCCAGTCATTAATCGAAGATTTTGGAATCTATTCGGGCATAATTGTCTTTGGGATTGGTATGCTGAAAGAGCTTGAAATAGGTTATTGGAACGGAAAAGAATATGAGAAAAAGGTAATAAAGGAAGCCGGAGAATTGGTTTCATTCCACGGATCCATAACCTCTAATGAACCGTATGTTCATGCGCATGTTGCAGTTGCAACAATGGATCACACAGTTAAAGGAGGTCATTTTTTCAATGCAGTTGCAGACCCATTAGTTGAATTGCATATTGTAAGGCTCGAGGAAATTGTGCTTAAAAGAAAATTTAACCAAAAAACCGGTCTAAACGAATTAAATTTTGATTGAATTTATTGCGAGAAGACTTTTCTTATTCTATCTGAAAGGAGAAGTGTTCCAATGGATAACACTTTGTTATTCTCAATATCAACTGCAGACATTGATGCTGGCCTTATTTCTATTCCAAAACTTTCTCTTTCATCTAAATCTAAGAAGCTTGCGACAACAGCCCTAATGGGAAGGGCATGGCTGACCACCACATAATTTCCCTCGTAATCGTTAATTATGCTTCTCATCCTGTTAACCTGTGAAAACCATGACTCCATTCCCAAATCTTCCCTACTTAGTTTAGGGACATTTTCAAGTTTATAACCATTGTATTGTCCCAGGCCACTCTCTCTAACTCTCGTATCTATTTTCACAGTTAAATTTAGCCTATCGGCAATTGCATTGGCTGTTTGCCTCGTTCTCAAAATTGGACTAGAAATAATACCATCTATTTTCAATCCCTTCAATTGTTCCGCTGAAAATAATACTTGTTCCATCCCCCTTTCTGTAAGGGGATAACCCTCTAGGTCCTCAGTAATGATGTTCATGACATTGGCAAGGCTTTCCCCGTGCCTTATAAAAATAGCTTTTTTAATCACTAAACCACCATTTTACTTAAAGCATGTCAAGTTTATTTTATTTTAGTTTTTTAAAAGCATAATGCTCATACCCAGGCAATTCAATTGGTTCATTGTTAAAATCGTATAAACCAGAACCCTCGTAAGCCCTAGCTAAAAGTGGGAGGTCTTTAGTAAAAATACTGCTTGAAAATATTAATTCATAGTCTCCTCCAAAGGAATAGCAATTTTTATAATCATCAACTATACATACATTGTTTTCAAGTTTTATTTTGACCTTGTTCAAATTAGATAAAATCGCGAGTGATTTAAATGGTCCATCTGAATCATCCATGGCTGCTTTTGGAGAGTATTTCATGATATTTTTCAGCTTATCATATGAAACATCAACATCTATAATACCTTCGCCATTTGAACTTCCGTTTAAATATTTCAGGTATTCAAGATACTGTTTTCCTATTTTATTTGTGATATAAATATAATCTCCAGGCTCCACTCCCTTTCTCCTGATTTCTCTACCCTTCTCAACTTCACCTATTATAAGTCCTGTCAAGGATATTTTTTCCCCCTCTTTCATATCCCCCCCTTCATAAGTTACTTTGAACTTTTCTAGTTCTTTAAAAATTCCCTCAGTCAGCCCTTCAACCCAATCATAATCCAGATCACGAGGGAATGTGAATGAGGCCATCATTTGTAAGCCGAGCCCATTTTTAGAAATTATATCGCTCATGTTGATATCTACCAAGAATTTACCTATTTTGAAGGGATCCCAATCCCTTCTAAAGTGAATGTTTTCATTAAGTGTGTCCATAGCAACTAATAAATATTTATTGCCCTGCAAAAAGAAATGAACATCCTCATTTTCATTTTCCCTTCCAAGAAATTCCCAAATCTTTTCTATAATTTTACTTTCACCTAGATCTTTAATCTTCACAATAAGTTAAATAAAAGTATTTTAAAAGAATAGTGGAAGAAATGGAAGAAATAGAAGTTGCAGATTATTTATATCTAACGAGATTCGGTGCTGCATATTTAGAGGATATAGGAGCTGTTGTTGTATCAGATATTCATCTGGGCTATGAAGAAGTACTGGCAAAGAATGGTATATTCCTCCCAAGGG
Source organism: Methanobacteriota archaeon (assembly GCA_017857235.1). GTDB lineage: Archaea > Thermoplasmatota > Thermoplasmata > Thermoplasmatales > JAFMDN01. The sequence goes on along the minus strand of JAFMDN010000002.1, from coordinate 30,760 downwards.
TACAATCAGACATAATTTACAATACGGTTGAGGAGATCATGGACAAGTACAATCCATCTAAATTCATAATTAACGGAGACCTAAAGCACGAATTTTCCAAGAATACCCCACAAGAATGGCAGGATGTTTACAAACTTCTGGAGATAATATCAAAAAGATCGGAGGCAATAGTAGTTAAAGGTAATCATGATAATTACGTAGCAAATATAGCATCAAAACTTAACATAAAAGTTTATGAAAAGTATCAAGAAGGTAGATATGTTTTTCATCATGGTCATAAAAGATTCAGATGGAAGGAATTTGCAATTATAGGAAATGAACACCCTTCCGTAGGACTGAGGGATAGCGTAGGATCGGTAGTTAAAATCCCATGCTTTCTCTTTTTCAAGGATAAGAAATTGATAGTATTGCCTGCATTATCAATATTTGCTGGTGGCTCTGATATGCTTAAATCAGATATTATGTCTCCAGTTTTGAAAGGAGTAGATATAAACAGTGCAAGGGTATATGGTCTTTGGGAGCCATATGGTATTATAGATTTAGGAAATTTGGGGGATTTGTTATGATAGTTGGTTTTATCTCTGCAGGTTTTAATCCACCTCATAGCCTAACACTGGAAGAATTAAATTTTATGAGGGAATCAGATTATATTATAGTAGATTCCTATACATCTCCAAATTTTATGAAAGAATTTGAATCAAAGAAATTAATAATAGCAAATAGAGAAATGCTGGAGGATTTCAACTGGATTTTTGAATTAAATGGAAAAGTATCCATAGTATCTCCAGGGGACATAACTGTAGCTACGACTCATTACAATATATATCTAGAAGCAGTAAAAAGGGGAATCAATTCTAAGATCTATCATAATTCAACAATATTTCCGCTGGCAGCTACAAGGGTCGGTCTTCATGTGTACAAAGTAGGGCCACCGGTTTCGTTACCGAGATTCACAGAGAAATTTAGACCATATTCATCCTATGATAAGATACTGAGAAATTTCACAACAGGACTACATACGATAATTTTGCTTGATACAGTTCCACCACTTTCACTAAAGGATGCCCTGGGGGAATTACTAGAGATGGAATCAGAAAAGAGGCAGCAATTATTTACCAAAGAAACTAAATTAGTGGTTATTTCAAATCTTGGGAGAGAATCTGAATCAATATTGTTCGGTAAAATTGAAGAATTATTATCAAAAGATCCTGAAGTTCCTATTACCTTAGTTCTTCCGAGCACCTTGCATTTCATTGAGGAAGAATATCTTCAAATCTTCAATATAAATAAGTAATCTAGCAAAGGATAAATGATAAAGGTTTTTAAATAGTTTCAATTCATGATTAAGAAGGTGAAGAAATGCAATCAGCACAAATGGCTTATGATAGAGCTATTACTGTTTTCTCTCCTGACGGTAGGCTATTTCAAGTAGAATATGCAAGAGAGGCAGTTAAAAGAGGTACTACTGCGGTAGGAGTTGTTTATAAGACAGGTGTTATACTCCTCGCGGATAAGAGAATTAAAAGTCCATTAATTGAAGAGAGTAGCATAGAGAAGATATTCGTAATTGATGAGCAGATTGGAGCAGCCACATCAGGACTCATAGGTGATGCAAGGATACTTATAGACTATGCCAGAGTTCAAGCACAATCAGAAAAGTTAACATATGGACAGAATGTCACGGTGGAAGCTTTAGTAAAGAAAGTCTGCGACCTGCTGCAACAATACACCCAGTATGGGGGAGTAAGGCCTTTCGGAGCTTCCTTGCTCATAGGTGGAATTGATGACACCGGTCCACATTTATTTGAAACAGATCCAAGTGGATTAAGTACAGGTTACAAAGCAGATGCCATTGGGGCTGGAAGGGACCAAGCTATTGAAATACTGGAGAAAGAATATAAAGAAGGCATGAACCTGCAAGAGGCTGCCAGTTTAGCATTGAAGGCATTAAAAGCAGGATTGGAACAAGGTCAGAGCCTGGGTACCATAAGTGCAGGATATATCAATCAAGGAGAGAAATTCAAAATAATGTCACAGGAAGAATTAAAGAGGTTGTTTAATATATAATATAAGGGGTAAAGATGGTACGGGTTGAAGACGCTTTGGTAGCCCGATATGAAACTAAGGGTCATAAGTTTGAGATATTAATCGACCAGAAATTGGTTGATCTTATAAAATCCGGAAAGAACGTTGACGTCAGAGAATACATGGCAATTGATACCATATTCAAAGATCATGCCAAGGGAGACAAAGCAAGCGAAGAATCCATAAGAGAGGCATTTGGTACCACAGATATAAATGAAGTAGTAAAGGATATAATTAAAAAAGGGCAGGTTCAACTAACTACTGAACAAAGGCGGAAAATGACGGAAGAGAGAAAAAGACAGATAATTGAAATAATTGCCAGAGAATCTTTGAACCCGCAAACCGGAGCCCCGCATCCTCCGCACAGAATTGAAAAGGCCATGGAGGAAGCAAAGGTCAGAGTTGATCCATTTAAAACTGCTGAAGAACAGATTCAAGATGTGCTTAAAGCTATAAAGGTAATTCTTCCCATTAGATTTGAACATGTAAAGCTTCAAATAAAAATACCAGGAAGTGATTATGGGAAATTGTATTCAGAGTTGACAAGAATGGGTGAAATCAAATCAGAGAATTGGGGTAATGACGGCAGCTATACCATGGTACTTGAAATCCCTGCAGGAATACAGGATCAAGTTTTCGAGGTAGTAAATAAGAGAACTAAGGGAAATTCTGAAATAAAGATATTAAAGTAAGGAAGGTGTTCTGAATTGGATCTAAGCAAAAAAATTGTATTACCAGGCGAGGAAATCGATATAAATGGCTTCAAACAAGGCAACGGATTATATTTTGAGGATGGAAAATATTATTCTTATCAGCTTGGTCTGATCCAAGTTTACAATAACTTCGTCAATGTAATACCTCTATCCGGGAAGTATTTTCCATCGAAAAACGATAAGGTGATTGCAAAGGTTATCGAGATTGCTCCTTCTTTTTGGGTTTTAGATATAAACAGTCCATATCCCGCATTTCTCCATGTAAATGACACCCCTTGGAAGCCTGCATCCGGAGAATTAGGAAAAATACTGAATGTTGGGGATACTGTATATGCGAAGATAAATGAAATAACGGAGTCTAGGCAAATTTGGCTATCAATTAAGGAACCAGGTCTGAGGAAGATTGAAGGCGGTCATATAATAACGGTTCAGCCTAGCAAAGTTTCTAGGATTATAGGTAAGGGAGGTTCTATGGTAAATATGATAAAAGAGAGTACGGGAGTTAAAATTCAGCTGGGTCAAAACGGTGTCGTATGGTTAGATGGAGAGCCAGAAAAGGTACTTGAGGTTATAAAGATCCTGAAATTTATTGAGGAAGAATCAACTGCATCAGGACTAACAGATGCAGTAAGGAGTAGACTTGAAAAATCAAGGTGATTTTCATGGGTATGCAATCGGATATTAAATTGATAGATGAAAATGGTTTGAGAATAGACGGAAGGAAACCTGATGAATTAAGACCAATAAAGATAGAAGTTGGAGTTTTAAACAGGGCAGATGGATCTGCGTATATTGAATGGGGAGGAAATAAAATATTAGCGGCAGTTTACGGGCCAAGGGAGGCATTCCCTAAACACACGCAAAATCCATCAAGGGCTATCGTAAATGCAAGGTATAACATGGCAGCGTTTTCGGTCGATGAAAGAAAAAGACCGGGGCCTGACAGAAGGGCAATTGAAATAAGCAAAGTGATTTCAGAAGCATTGGAAGCATCTATATTTGTGGAACAATTCCCAAGAACAAGCATTGATGTCTATATAGAAGTTTTGCAGGCCGATGCTGGTACAAGGATTGCAGGTCTGACAGCAGCTTCTGTGGCACTTGCAGATGCAGGAATTCCGATGAAGGATTTAGTGGTGGGTTGCGCAGCGGGTAAAATAGATGGAAAAATAGTCCTTGACCTAAATAAAGAAGAAGATAACTATGGTGAAGCAGATTTACCATTAGCAATCATACCTAGAACCCAGGAAATTGTTTTGATGCAGATGGATGGTAACATGACAAGGGAAGAGGTCAGGCAGGCTATAGAAATGGCTAAGAAGGCTGCTCTGTTTATTTCAAATCTTCAAAAGGAAGCATTGAGGGCAAAGTATGAAAAAGGTGAAATACAAAAAGCTGAAGAGAACTTGAATGCGGAGGTGAACAAGGGTGAGTAAAGGATCAGACGAGATAGTTTATGGACTTAAAAGGGACTATCTAGAAAAGATATCTTCAAAAGGAACTAGAATAGATGGAAGAAGCCCAACTGAATATCGTCCCATTGTAATAACTCCAAATTACGTATTGAGGGCTGAAGGAAGTGCCGATGTTAAACTTGGTAAGACAAGAGTTCTTGTAGGAGTAAAAATCGAACCGGGTGAACCTTTTCCAGACACCCCTAACCAGGGGGTTTTAACCACAAACGCTGAATTAATTCCAATGGCCTCACCCACATTTGAAGCAGGTCCTCCAAATGAAGATTCAATTGAATTGGCAAGGGTTGTTGATAGATCCATAAGGGAATCTAAGATGATAGACCTAGAAAAGTTAGTAATTACTCCAGGAGAAAAGGTATGGATTGTATATGTAGACATACATGTCTTAGATTATGATGGAAACCTTATAGATGCAAGTCAATTTGGCGCAGTTGCAGCACTTCTTAATACGACAGTTCCAGGTTCAAGGTATGGACTGGAAGATTTTTCCCTACCAGTAAATCATGTTCCCGTTATCACAACCTTTGTTAAAATTGGCAAACAGCTTTTTGTCGATCCGAGTTTAGAAGAGGAAGAAGTTTCCTCTGCAAGATTGTCTATTGCGACAGATGAAAATGGAAATATAGTTGCAATGCAGAAAGGTCTATCAGGAAGTTTTACTCAGGAAGAAGTATATAATGCAATCGATAAATCAATTGAGATAGGAAAAGATATTAGGAAGAGATTATTCGGGAGGTGAACTATATGAGCAAAAGGACAAGGAAGGTAGGTAGCGCAGGGAGATTCGGTGCAAGATACGGATCCACCATGAGGAAAAGGTGGCTGGAAATTGAGGAATTGAGAAAGTCAACTTACCTCTGCCCGAGATGTCACCACGTATCTGTTAAAAGGGAAAGCACTGGTATATGGGGTTGCAGAAAATGTGGTTTCACTTTCGTCGGTGACGCTTATTCTCCTGAAGTAAACAAAGAATTTAGGAGAGTGAATTTAGAAAATGTTTAAATGTGTGAGGTGCGGTAGAGAACTGAAAGACGAACGCGATACCTCACAATTTGAATGCGAGTGTGGGTCCAAGGTATTCGTTAGAATACCTTCTAATACGATAAAAGTGGTAGAAGTCAAATAAATGCAAATCTGCCAAGAATGCATTCGAAGATATGGTGGGATACCCAAAGGATTTGAAGAAGGTACTCAATGTTATATCTGCAATAATGCTTTTACAAAAATAGATCAGTTAGTTGATTTATTTTTAAATGAAACAAGCAAATATGAATTTTTCACATTTCTAATTGGAAGTTCCTTTCCAGAACAGAAGGTAGAACTGGATTCATCTATATTGAGTGAACAATTTCCTAAAGGTCGGAGTTTAAAACACCATTTTAATTCTTTACTAGGAATGAAGTTAGAGAAATTGACAGGAAAAACAGTTGATTTTAAGTCTCCGGAACTTGCATTCAAAATCAACATGGAAAACTTCTCTACAGAACTGGAAATAAAACCATTATACGTGGCAGGCAGGTATTTAAAATTGAAAAGAGGAATACCCCAATCCCCATGGATACACCCCAATGTAAATGAATCGCTGTCCGTTTCTGAATTTATAGGGATCCCAATAACAAAAAATTTTGAAGGCAAAGATTATAATTTCTTCGCTTCGGGAAGAGAAGACGTAGACGTCCTTATGTTAGGTAACGGCAGGCCATTCTATGTGGAAGTACTCAAACCAACCAAGAGAAATTCAAATCTTGAAAAGATCGCAGATGAGATAAGAGATTTCTCTCAAGGTGCAATAGAGGTTATTGGGTTGCATATTTCGAAACAAGAGGAAGTAGAAAAGATGAAGGAAGAGGTGCATGATAAATTGTACGAGGTATCCATAGAATTTGAAAAGCCCATCGAAAACTTGGAATTAAAATTAGAAAATATAAAGAATTTGGAAATATTGCAAAGGACTCCTAACAGGGTTTTAAGGTCAAGATCAGATCTCGTAAGGCGCAAGTTAATCTATTCCATTGAACTGGTGGATTACAAACACCCTCAAGCCAAGATTAAAATAAAAGCCTCCAGCGGAACTTATATAAAGGAATTCATACACGGAGATAATGGTAGGACGACACCCTCACTTTCATCTATACTCGGGGTAAACATTAAAATAGATTATCTTAATGTATTAGAAGTCAATTAGGGGTAGATTCCTATGGCAAAGATGTCACATGGACCAAGAGCCAAGACTAGGAGCAAGATACGAAAGAGATTAAGTGAAAGAGGTCCCATACCAGTAAATAGGTTAGTTAAGGCTTTCCAGGTAGGGGATAGGGTAGCAATAGATATCGAGCCATCATACCACAATGGCATGCCGTTCAAGAGATTCCAAGGCTATACAGGGATAGTTGAGGGAGTAAGGGGAGACGCTTATATTATAAAGATAAACGATGGAGGAAAGGAGAAAATTGTGATATCACACCCAGTTCATCTAAAAAGGGCGTGAGTATGAAAATAAATTATATTCCATCGTCTGTGGCGAAAGAGTATTTAGAGAATCTCTCCAAGGAAACACAATTGAATGATATGCAAAAGGAATCTTTGAAGCATCTCCAGAAAACTGCAAAGCTATCATCAAAGGATGCAATAAAATTAAAAGATGAGCTCATGGCTTTAGGTTTGAGTGAATTTGTTTCTGTAAAGATAGTTGATATTTTACCAAATAATATAGATGAGTTAAGAGCAATAGTATATCCTCATCTTTCCAACCTGGACTCCGAACTCGGAAAAAAGATTCTTGATGTAGTTGGAAAGTATAGGTGATTTCTTTTGGACGAATTTGACGATTACGCATACATATTAGATATACTTCCCCAGGGGAGATTAGAAGAGAAGATCTATAAGAGAGTGCCATTAGCTTTGGCTATAGGTGAGAAGAATCTAAAATTGTTGGAACTCGTACCCAAGCAAGGTGCTGTTCTAACCATAGGAGATAGGGTTTATATAGGAAAAGATAAAAATAAGCGAGATAAAATAGAAAGTGTGAGAGGAAGAATAAATTACAATCAATTAACCCCCGGTGCTCAAAATGAACTGGAATATGTGCTTAGAATGATAGTGGAGAACAATCAAGAGAGGTTTATTAATTTCTTTAATACTGCCGGGCCCATAACAAACAGGCTTCATCAACTAGACCTATTGTATGGTGTGGGAAAGAACATAATGTGGGAGATATTAGATGAGCGCAAGAAGGGCCCATTTAAGGATTTCCAGGACTTGAAATCAAGGGTAAAAGGGCTTAGAGATCCAGAAAAAATGATCGTGGAAAGGATATTGAGAGAATTGAAAAATAAGGACGAAAAATACAAAATATTTGTTGCAAGATGAAGGTAGGTAAAAGTACAGGAACGCATATTTTAATAAATGATGAAATTGCTAGGAGGATTGTCAGTTGTGTAAATGTTAAAGATAAAATTGTTCTGGAAGTTGGACCGGGTTCTGGATCCTTAACTAAATTTATAAATGGTTACAAAGAGCTTTATCTTATAGAGTTGCAAGAAGATTTCAGGCAATATTTATTAGGAAGGTTTCCCAATTCTACTTTAATAGTAGGTGATGCTCTGAAGATTCAATGGCCAGATTTTCAAATCTTTATTTCAAACTTGCCCTATAACATTTCAACACCAATTTTGGAAAAACTTCAACACAAAAATTTTGAGGAGGGAGTTGTGATGGTTCAGAAGGAGGTTGCTAAGAGAATACTAGCTTCCCCTGGCAATGGTGATTATTCTAGATTATCCGTTGGTATGCAGCTCAGATTCAAAATTAAAAAATGTTTTGATGTTTCACCTGGAAACTTTTTGCCAGCTCCAAAGGTACAGAGTACTGTACTTCATTTAGAGCCTAGCAACAATAACTTACCGGAAGGATTCGATGAATTCCTAAAAAAATTATTCTCAGAAAGAAGGAAAATGATTTCAACTATATTGGGAGGCCCAAATTTTCCACATAAGAGGCCAGAGGAATTAACGCCAAAGGAATTATTGGAACTCTATTCAAATATTAAACAAAGTTAATGTGCAACAATTTTAATTATATCTCCATTGTTCAAAACATATTCTTTCCCAAGTATTCTCTTAGTTCTACCATTTATGGCCCTAATAAAGTTTTCACCTAAATCTGTATGTATTTTATAAGCCAAATCAAGTGCCGTGGAACCTTTCTTCATTAGTATGGCATCTGGAAGAATATTACCTGATTTATCGGTCCAGTGAGACTCATCCTCTACTGGATAAACTACGATGTAATTTAATACATCATATACCATATGTTCAAGAGCCTGCTGCACACCGGTACCTCCATTCATTTTCATGAACTTCCTTATCTTTTCTAGGGCATCTCTCTGTTGATTGTTCAATTTGGTCTCATCTATAATTGTAAAATCATTATCGCCCGGATTATATTTTATCAATCCGGTTTTACTTGCCTTTTTCAAAGCGAGTTCATAATCTCCTGACACTAAAAAAATGCCTCTAGATTTCAATATATTAAGTTGCTCAGGGGAAAGCTGATCAGCCTTAGTTCCAACTATCATAGATGGTTTTGAATATTTTATCAGTTCTTCTGCAATTCTCATAGTATCCTCATCTGTCCAATTTTTCAAATTAGAAGGTATTCCGGCATTTTTTACGGCCATGGCAGTCGTCTTTTCATCTATGCCCAGTCCTGCTACTTTCTGGTGAATTAATTCTTCAACTTTTCCCCCCTCTGATTCTATCTTTCTGAGGCCTTTTTGTATATTATCTCCAATTATTCCAGCTATCCACATTACTATCTCTTTATGGACAAATTCATAATCGTCCATAGGGTCAAATTTTCCGAATCCAACAAAGTTTCCCTGTCTATCGAGAGAACCTGTGGAATCAACCACCTGTATGAATCCTTCAGCCTTCCTAAGGTCATCAAGAAACTTATTTCCGAGACCCTTTCCAAGGTGGGCATCAGGTACTAGTCCAGCCACATCTATAATTTGTACTGGTACATACCTTATACCATTTTCACATTTTCCAAATTTTGGATTGCAACTTTTCCCTATCTCTATATGTGGGCATTTTACCCTTACATAAGCAACTCCAATATTAGATTGGATTGTTGTAAATGGATAATTTCCAATTCCGACAATATTTTCAGTGAGGGCAGAGAATAGTGTACTCTTTCCAACATTGGGTTTACCGATTATACCTATTTGATTACTCATTCAACTTCTGCCTCTACCAAACCAAAATTCAGGGGGCATTTTCCACTTTTTATTGTTAAGATTTTCAGCTTCGCATCTTCCGGAACTGAGTTAAATATACAGATGGAAGAAAACGGGCACTTAATATTATCACATTCAACCCTTTTATATGAGATAATCGCACCTTCCTTTGCATATTTCCTTGGCACCATAACTTGTCTATGCATCTCTTCGACTTCTACTGTGATTACTTTGTTATTGGGATGAATGAAACATTTATGTTCCTTTTCTCTAGATTTTACCACTTTGTATTGTTTGTTAGGTTTTAGATTATAACAAACATTTTTTAAATTGCATGTCCCACATTCCTTCAAAGGTCCTATGAAAAAAAATTCTGAGCCCTCTTTAGCAAGGTACTGGGGAACCAAAGTTATTATCATTGAATTATACCACCCCTGTTATTCTTACGGCCTCTCTAGCAGCAGCCTCGCTTAGGCCATTTTCTCCCAAAATAGTATATCTATCTGGCCTTATTTTATGAGCCATCATAAGAGCTTGAACACCCTCTTCTTCTGTCAGACCTACCTGTTTAAATTGAGTTGGAGCTCCTATTTTCTCTAAGGTATCTTTTATCATTTTCCAGTCTCCACCATGAAGGTACATTGATATTATCGTACCAATGCCACAAAGTTCACCATGCAGTGCTTGGCTTTTACCCAATGCTTCCACAGCATGTGCAAACATATGCTCTGATCCAGAAGCAGGTCTGGAAGATCCGGCAATGCTCATTGCTATTCCTGAATAAGCTATTTGCTTCATAACAAACCAGACACTTTCTTCCAGATTTGGTTTAATCTGAGAAGCATTATTTATTATTTCCTTCGCCGCAAATTCTGATATCATCATAGCGGAGTTGCTAATTCTTTCCCCTTTAAGTCTGTGTGCTAAAGCCCAATCCTTTACTGCTGTAATGTTGGAAAGCACATCGGCTGCCCCTGAGGCAAGGTATCTAAAAGGTGCTTTGACCATAATTTCAGTATCCGCTACTATTGCCACGGGCATATTCGCTTCTACAGACACTGATATCCCATTTCTAATTATGGATGCCCTTGGCGATGCAACTCCATCGTGGCTTGCTGACGTGGGGACAGATATAAAATCAATGCCAAGGTCAAAAGAAGCTTTCTTTGAAATATCAATCTTTGTCCCCCCTCCTACACCTATTATAGTTTCAGCACCAAATTTTTTTGCTTCAGATTTTACCATCTCAACATTTTCATCAGTTGCTTTTCCGACATTGATAATTTTTATGTCAATATTCATTGAACTTAAAATTTCAAATACTTTATTTCCTGCCAATTTTGAAGTCACATCACCTGTAACAATTACACACTTTTTTGCCCCTCCAACCTTTTCATAGACCTCTCCTATTTTTTCAATAGCTCCATGACCACCTATAACAATGCGTGGCAATATCATTTCTGTTAGCTTTTCGAAGGGCACAGACTTCTATGAGTTTTATATATATATGATTTTGCGAATTCCCCTAAAAAATATATAAGGAATAAATTAAATATTTTGCTTATTATTGAATCTGCATTTGTAGAGATAAAAATTATGTACCCTCTTCCCAGGAATTTATGTATTTAATCTGCTCCTCTGTCAATTTATCTATCTCAATTCCATTAACCTTTAGGAAAATTTCGGCAACCCGTCTGTCTACTTCCTCTGGAACAGGGTAAACTTTAGGCTCTCTTGGTTCATTTTTAGCTAAATACCGGGCAGTTAGTGCTTGAATTGAGAAAGATAAATCCATTATTTCAACAGGATGCCCCTGCCCTGCTGCTAAATTAACAAGTCTCCCATCGGCTAGTACAAAAACTTTTTTATTAAATAGGTTGTATTTTTTTACATTCCTTCTTACTTCAATACCTTTTGTTACCTTTTCGAATTCTTCCACTGCAACTTCGTTATTAAAGTGCCCAGCATTTGCTAGAATTATCCCATCTTTAGCACTTTTTATATGCTCCAAAGTGACAACATCCTTTACCCCTGTAGCAGTTACCACAAGATCAGCATCTTTAATAGCCTCTTCCATAGGCATAACTGTGAATCCGTCCATCTTCGCTTCGATGGCTTTAAATGGGTCAACCTCAGTAACAAAAACAACAGCCCCCATACCTTTCATCCTGTTAGCTATGCCTTTTCCGCACCAACCGTACCCTGCAACAACGACTTTTTTCCCAGCGATAATCAGGTTGGTGGAATTCATAATCCCATCCAAGGTACTCTGACCTGTTCCATACCTGTTATCAAAAAGATGCTTCATTAAAGCATCATTTACATCAAACATTGGAAATTTAAGCACTCCGGCCTTCTCCATGCTTTTCAGCCTTAATACACCAGTAGTGGTTTCTTCGTTACCTCCAATCAAGTTTTTAGAATATTCACTATTTTTTATAGCGAGAGTTGTTAAGTCTCCACCATCATCTATAATAATGTGGGGTTCTATCGATAAAACTTTCTTCAAATTTTCATAGTATTCTGTGCTAGTCATTCCTCTCCAAGCATGAACATCGAGATCAAAATCATCCTTTAATGATTTGGCAACATCATCATCAGTGGATAAAGGGTTGCAGCCAGCTACACTAACTTGGGCACCTCCCTCCTTCAATGTAAGTGCAAGTACGGCCGTTTTGGCCTCAAGGTGCATAGCCATACTTATTTTCATACCTTCAAATGGTTTTTCTTTTCTGAATTCTTCCCTTATCCTTGCAATAACTTTCATCCATTCTTCTGCCCATTTAATTTTATTGAATCCCTCATTCATATAATGGTTAATCTATGAAACTAATTAGAATTTTCCAATATAAATTTAGTTAAAAGTTGATTATTGGCTCTTATTCACGTTAACAGCGGTCAGAAGGAAACCATCCGAAAAATTTTCCACTTTGATATCATCGAGCTTGAGCAGTCCCTCTCCATAAAAATTTATCCCATTTTCGCCAATTAAAATTGGTGAATAATATATTGTCAAGATATCCCACAGATTAGACTTCAAAAAATTACTTATGACTGTTTTCCCACCCTCCACTAGAATTTTATGTATTCCTAACTCCTTTGATTTTTTCAATATGAAATCAATAGTCAATGGGTTGCCTTTAGATGAAACATATCTGATATTACCATCTATATCTTTAACTTCACTCACCGTGGTAAAAATAATTACCTCCCTATTGAAATTGAAAACCCTGTAGTCTTTGCTCAATTCCAATTTACTGTCTAATATTATAGCCTTTGGTATTTTATCTGAATTATAGTATTTTGGATTAATTGTGAGCTTTGGATCATCATTCTTTATTGTATTTTTTCCTACCAATATTGCATCCACTTCAGACCGCAATTTATGCACCCTAACCATATCCTCAAAAGATGAAAATTTGTAGGGTTTGCCATCTGGCATGGCTATTTTACCATCAAGAGAGCAGGCAAAATTTATGTGTACATAAGGGTATCCCAATTCCATATCGGTATTATTGCATTAATTTATTAAATATTCTTGTAATACCACTGCATGGAGAATGTTGGTTTTATAGGTTTAGGTAAGATGGGCATACCAATGATTAAAAATATTCAAAAAGCTGGGTACAACGTCATCGTCTTTAATAGATCCAAAGAAAAATACAACCTACTTGGAGATATAGAATTTAAAATAGCAAAAACACCGAGGGAGGTCGCAGAAAATAGTAAAGTTACGATAACTATGTTGACTGATTCTGAGGCAGTTAGATCGCTTTTCCAAGGACCAGATGGCATCCTATCTGGATTAGGTCCAGGCAAAATATATATTGATATGAGCACCATTTCACCCATTGTAACAGAAGAAATTGCAAAAATGGTAGAAGGAAAAGGTGCTGAATTCTTAGATGCACCAGTTACAGGATCAGTACCTGCAGCTGAAAAAGGAGAACTTACCATAATGGTTGGCGGTAAACTGGATACATTTGAAAAGGCCAAAAAAATATTCAGTGCTATGGGAAAAAACATAATTTATATTGGGCCTACTGGAAGTGGTATAAAAATGAAAATGATAAATAATATAATACTTGGCGTAAATATGCTGATATTATCTGAAGCTATAAAATTTGGAGAGTTCCTTGGGATTAACCCCGAAATCCAGATTAAGGTACTTTCCACGGGTTCAGCTTCTTCGAAAGTACTTGAACTTAAGAAAAATAATATATTGAAAAATGAGTTCGAGCCATTATTCAATTTAGAACACGAAAGGAAGGACATTAGTTATGCAACTGAGCTTGCTAGGAGATTGACATTCCCCTTGATTTTAACACCACTGGCTGAACAGGTATATACAATGGGAGTTAATGCCGGATTAGGAAAATTAGATTTTTCTGCAATATATAGATTGCTATCGAACTTAATGGACAAATCTTAATTTTTTAATTTATTCTTCTCATCAGATTCCGGCAATTATCATAGTATTTTCTCATTGAAATTAAATATAAATAAGATAGAATTAAAAATTAGCTTCTCCTTCAGATTTCTAATAAAAATTTAATTAGGGTAACCTAATTACCGGAAAATGAAAAAAAACTATGAGGACTACATCCTAGCTGTATGGGAAATTATGGAAACAAATGATAGGGTATTAATCAAGGATGTAGGTGAGAGGTTAAAAACGTCAGTGCCAACAGCTTGGGAAGAATTGCATAGATTGAAATCTATGGGTTTCATTACATTTGAAAAAGAGGGTGTAAAATTTACGGAAATAGGCTACCAAATTGCAAAGAGGATAATTATGAATCATAGGATTGCGGAACTTTTTGTTTATAAAATGTTGGAAGTCCCCTGGCAAGATGCTCATGAAGAAGTAATGGAATTTGAGCACAGTTTAAAGGATATTCTCATGGATAAATTGTGGAAAAATATGGGTAATCCTTTAACATGTCCTCATGGGAATCCTATTAATCCAGAAGAGAAGGGCAATGAGATAAATTTGAATGAAGTTGGTGATGGAAAATATAAATTAAAAAGGATAACCTATGAGGATCATACACTTTTAAGGAATCTTGCAAGTAATTTCATCTTTCCAGGAACAGAGGTAATGATTACTAAATATGATAAAGGATGGGAAATTTCAGGTCCCAATGGCAAAACTGAAGTAAATTTGAAACTAGCTAGATCTATCAGATTGATGTGAATGAATCCTAAATTGAAAAGACTATTGCCCATACTTGGGCCAGGCTGGGTTGTAATGATGGCAGATTTAGACGGGCCATCAGTAATTACTGCCGTTGAATCAGGCATTCAATTTCAAGGGAAGCTTATATTACTTCTTTTGATTCTAATAATTCCCCTTTATCTAATTCAATCCACATCTTCCAGAATAGGGGCAGTAACAAGAAAATCTCTTGGGAAAATTATTTCTGAACGGTTCGGTCACGGATATACAATTCTTACAGTTTTATCCACGGGAATCATAGATTTTGCCGCATATATTGGAGAATTCGCCAGCGCATCCATAGCCAGCCTAATGTTAGGAATACCAGTACTATTGACAATATTGTTAATACTTGTGTTTCACACTCTTATAATATTATCAGGCAGGTACATTCAAATCGAAAGGAAGTTAGTTATTATATCATTCATACTTTTTATATTTCCCATACTTGATATTTTCATTCATCCAGCTGTCGTGAGACCTCAAGATTTAATCCTATATTCTCCGAGTTCATCATTTCTTTTGTTGGTTGCTGCAAATATAGGTGCGGTGATAATGCCATGGATGCTATTCTATCATCAGTCAGCAGATGTAGATCGAGGAATAAATGTAAGCAATCTTGACAGAGAGAATAAAGGTACTATTTTAGGGGCCTTTTTTTCGGAGCTTCTTATGATATCCATAGTCATATTTTCCTGGAGAGTTAGTCAGTTTGGATATTCAAATACCGAAGATGGTTTATCATTCCTTCAAAAGGTATTCGTCGAAGCAGTAGGAGTTTGGTTCGTTTATTTATTTGCTTTGGCACTCTTGATTGCAAGTTTCCTAGCTTTATTGGTAATATCTATGAGCATGAGCTACGCAATGAGCGATGCACTAAAGATAAGAGGGTCCTTTAATGCATCATTAAAGGAAAATATTGTCTTTTATTCTATATATTTTGTTGAAATAATCCCAGCTGCTTTCATTGTATTGTATTATAAATTTTTGATACAATTAGCTTTAACTATAATGGTGATAAACTCCATAGTTCTTGCGTTTCCTTTATATGTAATAATAAATATTTCAAGCGATGCAAGCATAATGGGAAATTATGTCATAAGCAAAAAGAGGAAGTACGTTTTAATCTTTACCGGTGCGATAATAATTTTCATAGGGGCAATCTCCATTCTAAGTCTATTGTGATGATTTGAGAAGTAAATTATGGAAAAAGTAAATAATCATTTTTACATGGCAAATGGTGATTGTTTCACCCATAGATTACAGGTATGGCAGGAAAGAGGTAAAAGAAATATTTTCAGAAGAAGGCAGGCTGAAATATCTACTGAAGGTAGAAAGTGAAATCTCTAGGACAGAAGCGAAATTAGGCTTAATACCTAAAAGCGCGGCTGAAATAATTTCAGAAAAGGCTAAGACAGAATATGTTAAGCTGGATAGAGTGAAGGAAATAGAATCAGAGATAAGTCATGATATAATGGCCGTGGTAAAAGAATTGTCAAATATATCTGGTGATGCAGGCAAATACGTTCATTTAGGCGCTACAAGTAATGACATAAATGATACAGCAACAGCTTTGCAAATAAAGGATTTTTTGGCTTTTTTTGAGGAGGATTTCTTAAAATTAGAAAAAACCCTTTACTTACTTGCCAAGACTCACAAAGATACACCCATGATAGGAAGGACCCATGGCCAGCATGCACTCCCTATAACATTTGGTCTCAAGGTCTCAGTATTTTTAAGTGAGATCATGAGACATCACGAGAGGCTAGTTGAGGCGAAAAAGAGGATATTAGTAGGAAAGTTTATGGGTGCAGTCGGGACGGGAGCGGCACTGGGAAAGAAGACCTTAGAGGTTCAGGAAAATCTAATGCAAAGCTTAGGCCTTGGAATAGAGGAAGGGCCTACTCAAATTGTTAATAGGGATAGGTATGTTGAATACGTATCTATAATAGCTGGAATAGCAACTTCTTTAGAGAAATTCGCAACTGAGATTAGGAACCTCCAGAGGCCAGAGATAGATGAAGTTCAGGAACCTTTTGATGAAGAGAAACAAGTTGGATCAAGTACCATGGCTCAAAAAATGAATCCAATAATTTCGGAAAACGTCTGCTCTCTGGCAAGAATTATAAGAGGTTTTTTAACCCCCATGCATGAATCTGCAATTCTATGGCACGAAAGGGATTTGACAAACAGTGCCTCTGAACGGTTCATAATTCCATATGTTTCAATATTGATAGATGATATAATGCTGAAAACAAACTACGTATTTTCAAATTTAAAAGTTAATAAAGATAGAATGTTAAGAAACCTAATGATGAATGATCTGATAATGGGAGAAGCTTACATAATGTTCCTCGTATCTAAGGGATATAGTAGACAGGATGCGCATGAAATAGTAAGAAAATCTTCAATGGAGGCAAGGAAAAATAAAACAAGGTTAATAGATGAAGTAAGAAAAGTTACTAACTTGAACGTACCGGAAGCCAATCCACTGGATTACATAGGAAATTCAATCGAAATAGTGGACAAAATTCTAGAGATTTATGAATCTCATTCGAATAAATACCATTCTAATTAAGAAAATATTTTTATTATGAAATCATTGTAAATAGAATGTCCATTTTTAATATTGAAATAGACTTCGTTAAGGAATCGGAAAGAATAATAAGGATATCAAGGATATCATTCTGGATTCAGCTTTTAACAATTTTGACAGGTGCGCTGATTATAGCATATTTTACAATTATTTATTGGAACAGCCTATTAGAGATGCCTTTATACATCATTTTCTATACCATTGCTATAATTTTCCTAGTTGT
Source organism: Methanobacteriota archaeon (assembly GCA_017857235.1). Lineage (GTDB taxonomy): Archaea > Thermoplasmatota > Thermoplasmata > Thermoplasmatales > JAFMDN01. The sequence goes on along the minus strand of JAFMDN010000002.1, from coordinate 13,211 downwards.
TTCATCCACAAAAATCTATATTTATAGCCTTAAGTTAGGCGAAATAAATACAGATACCGTTAAAAATGAAATGAAAGGGGTCCTTAGAAAATTTGGCATAAGGTTATTGATTTCCGGCGTTTTAATCATGGCTGTGCTGGCATCAATATCTATAATGCTCCCACATAATCTAAATTTAAATTATCATTTAATCCAAGGGGAATCTATAATTCTCAAGCCACAGCTAAATTTCCAATCAGCTAATATTAACGGAATATGGATTTCAGGGAATGGGATAAACATAATATCATCTCAGGGCGGCACAAAGATCGTATTAAATGATCAATCAATCAATCCCTCTAATGAAATTTATCTGGCGCCGGGTGAAAGTTATATTATTTCGCAAACACAAGGTAATTCAAATTTGGTCATACAATACACCGGTAATTATGTACCTTATTATTTGAGCTTGTTACTCTCTATTTTATCAATAATACCGACCTTATATTGGGTGATTAGGCTAAGGAGGTGAAAAAATGGGAAAGATTGAAGAGTTGTGTTTTTACTATGAAAAAGGTAACTGTAATTTCTTGTTAAGCTCAATATCAAAATGTAATTTTTGCCCAAATTTTATATCATTCAAGAAGGAGGCCAGAGAAATCTCAGATAATGATTCTTTGCCTGTTACATACTTTGATGTTGTAATTAAAGAAAAAGGAAGTGGAATCCAGAAATCACTACCTATAACCTTGGAATAATTATTTGCCACATTATGAGGAAGAGTATGATCAGTGAAACTGTAGCTACTATGTAATTCCTAAGTTTCTCATTTTTATTAAGTGCCGGAATATTCATTAGAACGTAGCCTCCATCAAGTGGTACTATTGGAAGAACGTTTGTTAATCCAAGTGCAAAATTAAGCCAGAATAACCAGTAAAATGTTTCTTCTAAAGTCCAGAGATAAGGTGATGAAGCATAAGAATACATGAGAGCATCAGGGAGTGGCATTTCGAAATGCAGTGGAAGACCTACGTAAATAAATAGTCCCAAAATACCCTGGTTAAGAGGGTTTCTTATCAAATTCAAATAAGAATACTGATCAAAGAATTCCAATCCGAGGGGGTCCAAATACACACCAAGGTAGGGAAGATTTTTATCTCCAGGTGAAGGTGTTACACCTTGCGATAGGAGGTAATTGTACCTCGAACCTAAGGTAACTGTATAGTTGTTTAATTTTCCATTAAACATAGTGGTTAATGTTACAACATTTCCAGGCTTATACTTGTAAAACACTTTCAAAAAATTTGAATAATTATCAATGTACTGGCCGTTCAATGAAATCAAAATGCTGCCAACTTTTATTGTGGAATTGTAAGCGGGGGAGTTTTTGATTAAACCAGTTATATAGAGCCCGTAAAAAGTCTTTATATCTAATATATAGTATTTGACACCATTTACATTTATATAATTGCTGGCGGAAAGCTTAATCCCGTTAATTTGAATATTCGGATTGTGGCTCAATACAGTTACATTAACCATTTGCCCGGGAGTTAGAGAAAGAGAAAAAATTTGTGAATAGTTAGTTATATTGACATTATTAATAGATTGAATTATTTCACCGGGTTGAAAACTAGGATTAATTGAGCCATAGACAACAGCTCCAGGAACTGGCGTAATGTAATTAGCAATTGATATTGCGGCTAGTATCGTTATGATCGCAATAATAATATTCATAGCTGGACCGGCAGCAAATATTTTTGCTCTCGTCTTTGGATCTCTTTGTTTAACTTCATCTTCATCAGGTTCAACAAATGCTCCTATAGGTATTACTAACCATAGCAGACCTGTGCTTTTAACCTTTATATTAAACCTTCTAGCAGCTATACCGTGAGAAGCTTCATGCAAACCAACGGCGACTATAAGGCCAATAATTCCGTATAAAATTGGAATTGCGGGATTTATTCCAGGTAAGGCTAAAATGTATGTCAACGGCAGGGCCTCAGATTTTGGGATGGAAAGCACCAATACAGCTTCCCAAACCAGTAAAATAATGGTAAAGAAGCCAAGTATGGGTATAATGTAATAAAATGCGCTCAGGAAATAATCCCAAAATTTATTCTTAGATACCCTTTCTATAGTCCTTATACCTATAGATGTTTTCAATAGTAATGCCGGACCGTAAGGGGCAAAGTACTTTTTTCCGAATCTTATGGCTAGATAATATACTACTATCCAGGCCAGTATCGCAGTGAAAATTATATCTAGTAAGGACACAGTGGGCTATGAGAATTCCATTATTAATTATTATGGCATTCAAAGTCTCGAAATAATTTTGAACTTTATGTTATAAGGTAAATATGCAAGCGCAGGTGAAATGGATAGATGGATTAAAATTTATTTCAATAGGCGACTCAGGTCACGCGATAGTTATGGATTCAAGTACATTAGGTGAGGAATCTGTGGCCCCATCTCCTACTGAATTATTACTTCAGGCATTGGCTGGATGCACAGGTATGGATGTAATTTCAATTCTACAGAAAATGAGAGAACCTGTTGAAGGATTTGAGATAAAAGTAGAAGGTGAAAGGGCTAAGGAACATCCAAAGGTATTGGAGCATGTAAAGTTAGAGTACATTGTATATGGAAATGTCAACCCTGATAATTTCGAAAAGGCGATAAACCTATCACAGGAAAAATACTGCAATATATCCATCACATTAAAGAGGGCTGGTGCAAAGATCGATATAATAAAGACAATCAAGCAAAGAAATTAAATAAACACATATATTAATGGTAGGATAACTCATGAGTTGGCAAGAGCAAGAAGTCAGGGAACTAAAGGAAAATAAATACATATTAATAGATGATGAACCGTGCAGGATAGTTGAAATCACAACATCAAAACCCGGAAAACATGGTGAAGCAAAAGCAAGGATAGTTGCAATTGGTGTATTTGATAATCAGAAAAGAAGCGTAATTTATCCAACAAAGCATAAAGTTAAAGTCCCAATAATAGAAAAGAAAACAGGTCAGGTACTATCAATTCAAGGAAATGAAGCACTGGTTATGGATATGGAAACATTTGAGCAGTTTAATATAGTTATACCAGAAGAATTTAAAGACAAAATTAAGAGTGGACAAGAAATAGAATATTGGGAATCTATGGGAAAAAGGAAAATAATGAGAGCCTAAATGTCATCATATCTAAAGTTTTGTGATACAATAGATAGTTACGAGGACGCCAAATACGTAATTCTTGGCGTCCCATTTGATTCCACTGTTTCTTTCAGGCCAGGTGAAAAGCTGGCTCCGAATGCGATAAGGCAAGCATCATATAATGCTGAATCTTTTGTGTTAAGGAGCAGATTTAATTTAAAAGACGCACTTGTCTTTGACATGGGAGATTTAGATGATACCCATGATAGTGAGGAAATGATAGATGCAGTTTATTCAGCAGTAGATGAAATTGTTTCGGATGGTAAATTCCCTATTTTATTGGGTGGCGAACATAGTATTTCTATCGGAGCTATCAAAAGAATAAAGAAAAAAGTGCTATTTATAGACGCACACACTGACTATAGAAATTCTTACATGGGGAATATATATTCCCATGCATCAGTGGCAAGGAGAGCTGCAGAAATAGTCGGAATAAATAATATTCTATCGGTAGGTATTAGATCAGTATCTCAAGAAGAAATTGATGATGGAACGCAACAATATATTTCATCATATGATTTTAGGCAGAGGAAAGAGCTTTCGTTAAAAAAGATAATGGACTTCAGCAATACCGATTTATATTTCTCTATAGATGTAGATGGAATTGATCCAGCTTATGCTCCAGGGGTAGGTACTCCAGAACCTTTCGGATTGACTACATGGGACATGTTGGAAATTATTGATATAATAGCAAAAAGAATTGTAGCTTTGGATATAGTGGAAATTACTCCCCTATTCGATAATGGAAATACTCCATTTTTAGCAGCCAGACTTATTCAAGAAATAATTGCAAGCAGAGAATCAAGCTATGAAAAGTAAGGATTATCAGTCCGGTTACAGAGAAGGAATTGAAAGAGCTATTACTTTAGCAAAGCTCATGGGAATAGATTCAAAGTTCATTGAAAAACTTGAAAATGAAATTGATCAGACTGGAAATATTATAAAATTTTCTTTCGGGGAATCATATCTAATAATAGAGGAATCCAACAACATGGGGAGGAAAATTATAGAACAGGTTTCGGCAAAAACATTGCCAATTTTGGTTTTTACTAGAGAATTAAGGTTCCAGGTGAATTCCACAAACGTAAAGATTTTCTATATTACATATGAAAATATGGAAAATGCAGTTAGCCCTACTGATTTGTCAAGAATAGATAATTATATAAGAACAAATCTTAAAGAGAAGGGTTTAGTGTACATTGATTCCATCGATTACATATACAATCAAAATCAGGAGAGGATTCAGCATATATTAAAATTAATATCGACCATAAAGGATTATATTAACAGAATCAATGGAATATTATTAATTTCATTAGATAATAGAACCTTAAAAGAACAGGATTATTTACTCATTAAAAAAGAATTTAAAAACGTGCTTAATTTTATAAAATAAATTTAATTAACAGCAGATTGTTCCTGGGTCTGAGTTAAATATAGAACTTCGATACGAGACGGTGTTGGAATCTTATGAGATGCTTTTCTTAATGCTTCTTTAGCTTTGGCTTCACCACCTTTAGGAACCCTCACTATGATTATTACATTCCCCCTTTTTATTCTTGCAGCAGTTCCAACAGGTCTGCCAAATGCCATACTCATTCCACTTGAAATACGATCTGCTCCTGCACCAGTTGCCATTTTATGTTCCCTTATAACATGGTGTGGGTAGGGCCTAACCCTCATAAAGAATCCTTTTTCACCAAAATCTTTCATAAGCTGCCTATTTGAAGATATTCTTGCAGCTTCTAGCGCTGTATGTCGTATTTGGCAATCTTCTTCAGCTACAAGCCTTAATTCCACATCGTAATTTCCATTAACATTACCCATAACAAATTGCTGTATCCTAGGATTTGGGACTCCACCCATATATTCCTTCTTCGTATATGCAGGCCCTTCAAGTCTCCTATACATCCTTGCTGGTTTTCTAACCATGAAGATTACCTTACAGGGAAACAGATAAAAATATAAAATGTTTATGAGGGGTGAATTTAGATATAATTAGTAAAGAAATTTGCAAAGAACAGAAATCTATAATGAAGATTTTATATCCAATTTCACGAACTAATATGATATTATGGTAGTTTGATTCCAGAATCGGATTGAAGTTAGTGTGTAAAGATTAAAATTAAATTAAGGGAGGAAAATGTTATTTAATGTGTATTAATATATTGTTAAAATGGAAGATCTCTGGATAGAGAAATACAGACCATCAAAAATTGAAGATATAATAGGTCAAGATCAAGTAGTATCAAGAATTAAGAGTTACATCAAGGAAAAGAATATACCTCACATGCTATTTGCAGGACCACCTGGCACAGGTAAAACTACAACTGCCATGGTAGTAGCAAGGGAACTATTTGGAGATAGTTGGAAAGAAAATTTTCTTGAGTTGAATGCTTCAGATGATAGAGGTATTAAAATAGTAAGGGATACCATTAAAGAATATTGTAAAATAATGCCTAATAATCCCCTTGGATTCAAAATTTTATTCCTCGATGAAGCCGATTATATGACGGACGAGGCGCAAGCAGCATTAAGAAGGACCATGGAGAATTACACAAAGACGACAAGATTTATCATTTCATGCAATTATTCTTCAAAAATTATTGAACCAATTCAATCCCGTACTGCTATTTTTAGATTTAAAGGGATTTCCAAAGAAGATATAATAAAGGCATTAATTAAAATACTCAATAATGAAAAAATAAAATACGATAATGATGCTCTTGAGCTAATAGCTGAAATGTCCATGGGGGATCTGAGAAAGGCTATAAACATTTTGCAAGTTTCAGCAGCCTTTTCAGAAAAAATTACAACATCTGCAGTCTACGAAGCATCCGGTACTGTTAATAAAGAGTGGGCTAAAAATGTAATCCAACTTGCTTTAAGGGGGGAAATTATAAAGGCCAAGGAAATGCTGGAAGATTCTATGATTAGACAGGGTATTTCAGGACAGGATGTTGTAGAACAATTTCACAGAGTGATTTTTGATTTGAATGTTCCTGATTCAGTAAAGGCAGATTTAGCTTATAGGTTGGGTGAGGTGGACTTTAGAATTAGTGAGGGAGGAAGAGAGATTATTCAAATTGAAAGTTTCCTAGGTTACCTTTATATGAAGGGTTCTGAAAAGGGAAGATAAGCTTGCCAAAGAATGGCTATATTTTCGAAAGAGAACTAAAATCGATCTTATCTGGGGAATTTGATAAGGTGGCAGGAATATCATGGTTAAATGATCTCCTTAGAATAAAAATATCTAATCATCCATTCCTAGTGGTTAGGGCAGCAGGATCGCATGGTTTTGACCTTTTAGCTTTAAGGGATGATATTAGTTTTCCCATCGAAGTTAAAAGTGCAAAAGAAAATATATTCAATTTTTCAACTTCATCGGGTAGGTCACAGAAACAGGCTGAGGAATATGTAAAGCTTTTGGGCAGGATGGGAATAATGCCAATATATGCATTTAGGTTAAAAGGAATTAAGGGTGATCCATGGAGGTTATTTACCTTTAATTTAGAATTTAAAGGTAAATACAGAATTATAGCAGAGGTTATCCCAAAAATGGAAATAACAAGAAACGGAAAATATTCAATGAAATGGGATGACGGTATGCCCTTAGTAAAATTTATAGAATATATTTTCTAAACTTCAACAGCAACTTTTCCCTTAACAGTTCCCCTTGGATATTCAATCCCTCGTTCTATTTTTCTATACTCAGTTTCTTTGGGTTGTAGCTCTTTCATTATGAATTCAAAGGCTGCTTCAGCACCTTCAGTAGGTCCACATGTAAAAACATCTAAGGTTACCAGGCCATATTCTGGCCATGTATGAAAGCTTATATGTGACTCAGCTATCAGAACGATTCCACTAACTCCTGTAGGGGAAAACTGATGATAATGACTTCTGATTTTTGTAAGATGTCCTGCTTTAACGGAATTCTCAATGATTTTCTTCATTTCATTAACGCTTGAAATTTTTTCACTGCTTACACCCTTAAGATCCGCTATTATATGAATTCCAATTGACATTTGAACCTCTTTTGGAGTTAGAAATTATCCATATTTAAACATAGCGAAATTTAAGATTTGATATCATTCATTATTTAATAACATTAAGGAATGTAATACCTTTCAAGGAGGAATTGCAGTGAATAATTCAATTATGATTGAATTTTATGAATTAACTGCGCATTTAATTTATATCAGAATGAAATTCACATAGAAGTGAAAAGAATGAATGATAATTTGTTAGTTAACAATTTATGGAATTTGATTCAGACATTATAGAATATAGAGATGGAATTATTAGTTTTCGTTTTCACCATTATGAAAAGATTTAAATCCTAGGTTACGCTATCCACTTGGCTTTATGCCTAAGTAAAAAAAGGACTGATAGACTATGGAAGAATATACGAAAGTAAAGGATCTCAACCAGGGATCCAAAAAAGTGAATGTTTTGGCAAAGGTTTTGAGTGTTGGGGAGCCTAAACAAATACAGACCCGATATGGCGAAGCAAAAAGTGTAACTGAAGCTGTTCTTGGAGATGAAACTGGAAAAGTGACAATGTCTCTGTGGGAGGAACAAGCAAATTTGGTTTCGCCAGGCGATACAATAGTTGTAGAAAATGGGTATGTAAGCTTTGTTAGGGGCCATATGAGATTAAATGTCGGAAAATATGGCTCAATTAAGAAGTCAGATACCGAGCTTAAGGAAGTTAATGATTCCTTGGATATGAGTGAAAAAGAATATCCAAGGGAAGAAACAGAGAGAAGGCCAAGAAGGGATTTTGGAGGAAGAAACTTTAGAAGAAGGTTTTAAGGGGATAAATAACCCCTGATAAATTTATTATTTTTTGGATTTTTAAGAATTATAATATCAGGGTTAAGCAGGGAAGCCGTTTCATCAATTTGGCTGATATCGCTGGCTTCACATAAATATCCAGAGATCTTGCTTGGAGATTTTATTATCTTTCCGTTAATAAAGTATTCATCAATGAATAGTTTTTCTTTAGCAGGGAATCGTTTATAAAGATACTTAATATCCGTAAAAAATTCTACATTTTTATCCAATTTTAGAACAGGTATCCCTGAATAACTATTACTGAATGTACTAACATGGCATGAATGACAGAGACTTATAAGATTCTTAAATGAATTACTTCCTCCAATTTTTCTCGGTATAATGTGATGAACCTCCACTTCCAACTTAATTCTAGAGATTTGATCAAAATCTTCAGAAATGGATGCTTTTCCGCATACTCTACATTTATATCTATCCCTATCCAATACTATCTTTCTCGCAATAGCCCAGCTAATTTTCGAAGGTGTGGTATCTCCTTCCGGAGAAAAATCCGTTATCGGAGAATATTGGGAATATTTCCTGTTAATTATTTCGAGCCATGACGGATCAAGTTTTAGATAGTTCATCACTTTCTATAGAGCTATCTTGCATAAAAATTTAATATGGAATTTATTTATTGAAACGTGATATTATCAATATCATCATTGATTCAAACTTTGATTTCTTATTCCCTTTCAGTAATAGGTAAATTTGGCCCAATTGGTGTATTATTTCTAATGACTTTGGAAGGTTTAGGTATTCCTTTTCCATCTGAAATTATTATGCCATTAAGCGGCATTTACTCAAGTGGTAAACCAATTGAATTTTTCGAATATGTGATGGCAGGCTCCATAGGCGGGTTTATAGGAAATATTATTCTTTATTATATATCTAAATTTGGAGGGAGGCCAATAATAATAGGAATCGGTAAATATTTTGGCTTAAGAGAAAGTCATCTAGAAAGTGCTGAATTATGGTTCAATTCTAAGGGTGAATGGACAGTTTTCGCAGGAAGGTTTGTTGTAGGGCTGAGATCATTTATGAGCGTACCAGCAGGTATAGCGGAAATGAATATCATTAAATTTTCATTGTTAACGTTTTCAGGGTCTATAATATGGTCAGGTGGATTAGCTTATATAGGATATATCATTGGTTATAACTATGTCAAATTGATTTCATATGTAAATTATATTGGCATATTCGCATTAATTATAATAATAATCTATATAGTGTTCATATTAATAAGGAGGAATTTCAGTGGAGGAAATAAAGGTAGGCAATGAGCGAATTAGAAAAGATATGATTAAACTTTCCGAAAATCCTGTTTATTATGGTATAGGATTTCAGGTAGGAACTAAGGAATGGAAAATTTTAAAAAATTCAGATTTTTTGGATATTCAAGGTAAAAAATACAAAATAGAGCAACATGTAGACATTGGAGATTATACCTGGTTCATATTTACAGAAGTAAGAAAATAAATTCTATCAGTACAATATTATACTGAAATTCAGCCAAAAGTAAATTAGCATTACGCCAGATACTGCTATTGCTAACCCCCAATTCAACCTATCGAATCGGAATATTTTACTACCATCTAGTGGAGGTATTGGTAGTAAATTGAAAAAAGCAAGCCATATGTTGATGAATGCCAAATATCCTACCGCTAGAAGGATTAGACCATGCAGCTTAATAAGTATTAGGACCAGTAGCATTATTATTCCGAGTATTATATTAGTTGTTGGTCCTGCTAGAGCAATTTTAGATTCTATTCTGGGATTCCTATAGCTGGCAAAATACACAGCTCCAGGAAGGGCAAAGATGAATCCTAGAAGAGAAGTAACAAGTGTCAGTAGAACTCCAAGTGGCCACATTCTAAATTCAGACCAGGCTCCCAATCTTATGGCAGTAAATTTATGGGCCATTTCATGTAAAAAGAAAGCTGTTATAACCATAAGAAATGATATACTTAAGCCGATGTATACAGGTATAAATCTATAAGCCAATTCAAGTGCAATGGAAAGAGCTATCACTGAAATAAAAATGTCTCTAATCTCCCTTCTTGAAAAGAAGGATCTTTTATATTCGATGACATATGTAGCCATGTTAAGGAGGAATAAAATACTCTTATAAATAGGAAATTAATAATTAAGAAATATTTTTTAAATTTTATTAATTAAATTATCCAAATATTCTATTTTCTATGAAGCAAGTTATGGAGATTGAGAAAAAATTAACTATAATCATTTCATAGGTTTGCGTGAGTTATAGAGATATTGGCAAGATTTTCTGGAGACTGGTAATATTAGGTACAATATTATTGGCATTTATATTTGTGATATCGCAAGTTTTTTTAATTGCACAGGTAAAATATGACAGATATTTAACAGCATTTCTGATAGCAATAGTTTTATTTATAATATTCAGGATATTAATAAACGCCTTTGCGAATGTTTTAGAAAGAAACCTTGAAAAAAAGAATGCCAAACCACTATTATTCCTTATATCTGTTTTAAGTTATTTTGTTATAATATTGGCAGTTCTTGCATCCCTGGGGATAGATCTTTCTTCTGTCATATTAGGATCAGCATTTGGATCAGTTATAATAGGTTTAGCAGCCCAACAGGTACTTTCTAATTTATTTGCCGGAATTTTAATAATTTGGAATAAGCCATTTGTCCTCGGAGATTACGTGGAAATAAACACATGGCAGTACAGTTTCTTAATGCCAACTATCTCGCCTAAATTTTTTTCAAAAGATGAATTTCTAGCATCCATAAAAGGAGTTGTAGATGAGATTACTATTTTTTATACCGTTATTAAAAGAAATGATGAAACTATAGTTAAATTGCCTAATAGTATTGTTATTCAAGCCCTGATTGTAACTCATACAGAAAATAGATTAGATAATATAAGATTTGAAGTTCCAAAGGGTAAAGATTTTAATAAACTTAAGGAGTCTTTGGGCAATTTTGTAGAAAAAGAGGGTCTAGCGAAACTTAAAGATATTCTAATTGAGGAGGTTACACTGAGTACTTATTTAGTTAATATAAAGTATCAACTGCTTAATGGAAATCCATCTGAAATCAGAACAAGAATTATATTGGAAATTATCAATTTAACATCTAATTAGTATTTGCAGTATCCACTATTATCAACTCTCCATTTTCATATTTCAATTGAAAATTTGCAGCAATTAGGGATTTCAAAGCTGAAGTATCTAGGAAATATGCTATACTGTCCCTTTGAATGTCATAATGTTCCAGTAATCTCTTAATCACATAGCCCATTGATTTATTTTCTTTCAAATAATCAAAGGTAAATTGTATTATTTCTTCCAATCTATTCAAATTAGCATTTACAGTCTTTGTTGGGTTTTCCAAAATACCACCGTGACTGCATATGACTTTGCCATTGGCAATTTCTTTAATTTTTATTAATGTATTTCTAAAATTAGTAAAATCTACAAAATAAGGAATAGGATGCTTTTCTAGATTTTCCTCAGAAAATACAGCATCCCCAACAAATAATAGATCCCCAATTTTATAGCCTGTATGCCTCATAGTATGGCCCTTTAAATCAATTGGTTGAAGGGGAACCCCAAAATTAAATTCGTTCAAATTTAGAATTTCTACTGGTTGTGGTGTAATAAATTTCGATCTGATAAATTGATCGTTATAAAATCCTGAAAATAATAGGTGGGCTATATCCGGGTTTTTTAGTATATATTGGGTTTCACCGTCACCGTATATATTCACTCCTCTTTTTCTGGCAAAATAGGCTCCGCCCGAATGGTCTGCGTGATAATGAGTAAGTAATACTGCCCTTACTTTCTTATTATTCGAGGTTACATAATTAAGGGTCTTCCTTATCTCATTCTCGTCAATTCCTGAGTCAATAATAAAGGCATCATTATCTATGTAAACTATTCCTATTGTAACCTTTCCTCTTAATTCAAAATCCATAATGTTAAAATAGTAAAAAAATTAATAAATTTAATTACTCCGGAACTTCTGCAGGATTTGTTTGTTCATCGATTATTGCCTGAAGGTCTTCTGTCTTGTAGCCAGCTCTAAGGCCCAGAACATATATTATAAGCAAGATTACGATCATTACGACAGTATCATAAGGGAATGCAAGGAAACTAACCTGTGGTGCCGTAGGAACAATTGTAGTTACACCGAAGGAGCCAAAGTATGATACAAGGAAGGTTACGAAAATTAGTGCCAATAGCCATGTTGATGATTTAAACATTTTTCTATATTCTTGCGAAACCTTTGAATATGTTGCCACAGTGGAACCTATAATTATAATGAGATCCAATATATAAACAAGAAGGAAAGCTTGCAGATTCTGAGCATAGGTCTCATTTGGAGGGGGGTAATCTATTTTCGCATATGACCAGTAAGTGGTAAATAGCATTGTGATTAGTATGATTAGACCAATTGCATATGAATAACCCTTACTCAATTTAAGCTTGTTTGGAGCATAGAATAGATAGAACAATGAAAGACCTATGAATACTGTTCCATAAACCAGTGTTAGTGTTGCGAGACCAGACCAGTAAACTATAAGGCCGGCCCCAATGAATCCTATCGGTGCTATAATTGATGCTCCGGGTAGTTTAAATGGCCTCTTTATTTCAGGTGCATGCTTCCTAAAGGAATGCAAAGCTATGGGCCCAATTACGTAAGTCAAAACAGTAGCGCTTGAAATAAAACCAACAAATAGATACCATGATGGGAACGGCAAGAAGAATATGAACCCTATTATCAAAGCGGCTATCAATGCTACCCATGGAACCCTGGTTCTTTCTGATATATCAAGGAATTTTTTCGGGAGGTATCCATCTGCAGCAATACCGTATAGAACTCTGCCACCATTACCTAGATAAATCCAGCCTGTTCCTGATGGAGAGATCCATGCATCAATAAGCAGGATGTATGAGAAAGCCACGAGTGCAGCCAATCCACTGTACTTTAATTCTGTGAAGAATGGGGCACTTCCTACTGGAGCATTTGTTATGGAGGACCATGATCCAGGAGTCAGAGTTCCAATCTCAGACGGAACCCATTTTAATGCGCCAATGAAAGCAACCTGCAATAGGGTGTAAAGGAAAATCGCGGCTATAACTGAATAAATTGTTGCTCTCGGAATATCTCTTTGCGGATTCTTTGCTTCT
>JAFMDN010000040.1 GCA_017857235.1 Methanobacteriota archaeon | reverse complement strand
TAGGTGCGGTAATTGCAATGAGAAGAAGGAAGAAATAGTTTTGGTCTGTAGCCCATATTTTTCTTCCCATTTTTGAAAATAATTAATCTATTAATTTACTAAGGACGAACACTAAGAAACTTTAGTGCCTATGAACTCACTGAAACTTGAACTTGTTCCTCTATGAGTTTCAACCGTTTTTCTTTTTTATATTTTCAACTAATATCACAATGCTGACTTCATTGCCTTCAATTTGTTTCGTTTTTAAAATTATTTTTAAGTAATCACGCCCACTCTTTCATGAATTCCCTTATTTCCTACATTTCTTAATTTAGGAAGGGGAGGCTCGCATAGTGCCTTAACTATATTTATTCAGAATGCCATTCGAGCAATTACATACTGCATTGGTTATTTATAAAATTATACATGTATTTTATTATTTCAATCATATGCAATATATAAAATCCGCTAGCTTCACCTTAAAAATTGTCAAATTTTTTTTTCACTAACTGGTGCGTCTTCTATTAAATCGTGCTTTAACATACTTTTTTTGGTTTCTTCTATTACAATATCTGAATTTCCGAAATACATAATCATGTCAGTATAGATCTCCTCACTCGGAGAATACATGAATTTCTCTATTACGCCTAATCTTTTAAAACCAATACGTTCTAACAGTTTTTGCGATTTAACGTTTCTAATATCGACCCAGGCTGTTAAAATGCTGACCTTTGTGTTTTTCAATGCATAGTAGATTAGCCCATATATGAGGCCGCTACCCCTGAATTCCTTTTTTACTGAATACGAAATTTCCCCAACATGTGCTTGCCGATTTGGTCCAAAATACTTTCCAATAACTAACTGGACTGAACCAATTACCTCTTCTTTATATAATGCTAAAAACATGGGATTCTCATTCCATTTTATATTCTTGATATTTTCTAAGCTTATCTTCATATACCTATTCACAATGAAATTTTCATTATCTCCCTCCAAGGTCAGAATGTATTTGTAGAAAGCTTCAGCATGTGATTCATTGGCCCTTATAAATTCTAGACTTTTATCTCTGAGTATAAATTTCATAATTCCTTGAACAATACTCGTTATTTATAACTTATAATAGCTTATAAAAGGAATTGAAAGATTAAATGATTTTTGTTTTCCATGGATAGCATGATTATTTGCCTCAATGCAAAAGTTATAAATTTAATAAATTTGTTAACAAATCATTTGACCAAGTATTTCTAATTCACTTTCTGTGATTAAATTAACCCAATTCAAAATTTTTATTTACGGATACAGGATTTTCAATTTTAAAATTGTTTTATGAATTTAACGACCTTACTAATAGTATTCTGGCGATTTTAGTACTTTGAAACAAATTTATAACAATAAGATAGAATTTAAACTTTATTTATCTTTTGACATCTTGATAAGTAATTTTTGAGAAGTTAATCAATATTTTCTGAACTATGTCCGAATGATTAATATAGAACATTTACGATTTTAAATCATGAGTCAAGAAAATAATACCTTGACAAATACCAAAAGAAGCAAATACATCGTGCTAGCTACTATAGTAATAGCAATAATTGTCATAGCTGCCGCTGTGGCATTATTTTCAATGAGAAACCAACAAACTTCTAAACCAGTACCCCTGTCAATCTCACCCTATACTACTGCGGTTCAAACGGTTGCAGGGCAAAGCCTAACCTTTAATCCCGGAATACCTGAAGGAGCCAAATTTACAAAATTAGTCTGGAATTTTGGAAATGGGTATTCAGAAACCATAACAAGTGGGAATGGAATTGTGAATTATACATATGAAATACCTGGAAGCTATCTCGTTTCCCTTCAAGTATTCAACTCTACAACTTCGATAAGTAATAACCAATCCTTACTCCTTGTTACAGTTATTCCCAGTCTTAATGTGAATCCTGCCTCTATATTCGGACCTATTTCAATAACATCCACTTCCACAGGGTACGATAACCAGACAATCCCGGTGGGAGGATGGGTAAATATGAGCTTTGGAGGTTTGTTATCCCCTACACCAGAGAACATAGGTTCACCCGTTCCTAACGACAATGCATATCATATTTCAGCATTCACTTGGAACATTGACAATGGAATGAAGGTTATTAACAACACTAATGTAAATATGAATGGAACCATAAATGTTACTTTTACTAACCCTGGAATTAATTTTGTCGAATTGAATGTTACAACGAGTGGACCTAATGGAAATGTCTTTGGAACTTATGAAGTTACAATAGCGGTTGGAAACTATAGTATAATGAAAATTGTACCCAAAATTGCTCCTAACAGGAATGAGCTAATAGATGCAGCATATCTCCCAGGAGGCCCAGCTACATTTGATCCTGCCCTAACATCTGATGTTGTATCTCAGGAAGTCACCTTTGAGATATACCAGGGATTACTTATGAATACGAATAACTCAATCAATACATATGTTCCAGTAATAGCCAAGAATATTCCATCAATCCAAAATGGCGAAGAGCAGGTCTCTCCAAACGGATTTGTGAATTTTACATTCTATATCAACACATCCCTTCAGTTTTCTAATGGAGATCATGTGAGCCCATACGACGTTTATGTTTCGTTTGCTAGGGACCTTCTATTCGCAAATGATCCAGGATCACCTGATTGGGGATTGGCTAGTTTGATGCTACCCGCTCCCTCTATATTTGGGCCATTTAATAATAGTTTCTATTGGATCCACAGAGCAATAACCTGGAATAACGCAACAGACTCAGTAACATTCCATCTTCTTCCTGCAGCTCCGACTTGGTTGCCCAACGTTAGCGCCATTTATGCCAATCAGTCGTATGGAAATCTAAATCAATCCTTCCCTGTTACTAGTTGGGGCGGGATTCCAAATTTCCTTCAGGGACTAACATTAGAAACAGATGGAGGCGGAATTACACCAGCAATAATGGATTGGGAATGGCTTGTAGAACATGGTGGATTCCCTGCTAATAATTCTGCAGCATATGCAAATTTTTCAAATCCGGTTAGCGGGCCAGGTGCGCCCGGAATGCAGAATACCTATATACAATACCATGCCATGGGAACAGGTCCATATCAATTGTCATTATATGAACCAGCACAGGAGGTTGTACTCACTGTCAACCCATATTATCACTGGACAATCGGTATGCCTCATAAATCAAAGCTTATACCTGAGGTAATAATAGAATATTTAACTAACCAGGCAACGGCAATACAACAACTTGAATCCGGGCAGGCTCAATTTGCGGATGGAGCTATAAGTATATCTGATACGTCCCTTGCATTGAAACTTGAAAAGGAAGGGATCATAGGGATGGAATTTGGTACTGATATCGCTTTGAACTTCTTTGCTTTCAATTTTGATTTTAATCTCAGCGGAGCACAGCAATATCTTCCAAGTACAAACATTCCTCCTACTTTCTTTGCTAATCTTAGTGTGAGAAAAGCATTCACCTATGCGTTTAATGAATCCTACTGGATCAATGTCGCTAATTCAAACTCTGGAATTTCCTATATGTCAAACCTAAGCGGAGTAATTCCAGCTGGAGTCATTGGGTATTCTCCAAATCTGCCTTCCTATCAATTTAACCTCACATTGGCAAAGAAATATTGGGATCAAACTAATTATTCCAAGACAGGCAAGACCTACGTGGTTCCTTTATTTAACTGGATTGGTAATCCGTCTGTAGACGAAATGTATGCAGAATACGCAAAAGACCTTTCCTTGATGTCCAATGGGCAAATTCAGGCTCAGACTGTTGACGTGTCGTTCTTGACTTTGCTTGGATTCACTAATTATGGAGCGGGCGGCGATCCAATGCCAATTTATTTCCTTGGGTGGAGTGGAGGAGATGCAGCTGTATTTACCGGAGTTTTCCTAACTGAATATGGATTCCAGCCCTATACTGATGGGATAACACCGCCTTCAGCCTTCAATGCAACATCATATCCAGATCAATGGCAGAATTTTACAAAAATGTGGAACTTATTGAATTTAGCTATGAGTACGTACAATGTAACATTATCTGACCAATATTATTACGAAGCACAACTAATTGCACTTAATCTTTATATGTACTTTGGCACAAGCCAACCAAAGGCTGTTCTCGTATACAGTACAGAAATAAATCCTTCAACACTCCAGCTTACCATGCTTAATGGGGCAACAGACATATATTTCTATGATGTTCAGTATGTCTAAAAATTGAATTTCTAAATTTATTTTTTTAATTTTTCATATTTTTCATATTGTGACATGAAATATTCCTTTCCAATGAATTTCTGCGCTTCCTTGCTTTTAAGTCTGTCGTCAGACTTTGTTACAAAAACAATATATTGATCACCAATCTTGAGGCGTGTATTCGTTAGAGGGCTACAATTATCTTTATCTATAATGGAGATTAGATCAGGACTATACGCAATGAGATTGCCATTCAAGAAAGCAAGGTGATTTTCATTTTTGAACCATATTATCAAATTAAAACCTTCGAATTCCTCTAAGCCATCGAATTCAGATTTTCCAACCATGTAATAGTCAATGGTTTCCCATTGAATTCTTTTTAAGACGCCTTTAAAAATGAGCTTTGAACCTATTTTCTTTTCTAATTTCTCTATACAACTCTTTATATTTGATTCTGATCTTAACAATTGCCCTACCTCATAACTTTTGGTGAGAGTTCTAGGTACAATTAATTTCCTTGCTATTCTAATATCAAGGGGAAATCCTACCTGTGCATAGGAAATTTCGCTTATCAATTTCCCAAACCTTTCTGCTACCATATTATTAATGGTTTTTTTAATTATAACAATATTCCCGTATTCATCTGCCGCAACAATGGGTGTAGCTTCATAGCCATAAATAGAAGGAAGCACTTGGGTTATCTCTGGTACAGCTCTCCCAGCATAATCTCCATCAACTATGTCCAAGTCAGCTAATGAAGAAAGCGCTAAGGCCCTTGCCGTACTTCCCCCACCCAGTTCTAAAGGAATAATATATGAGATAGGGGATTCTATTTGAGTCTCCAGTTCTTTTAGTGCCTCAACCATCGGAAAATCCCATATCTTGTTTAATAGGCCAATTTCTCTTTTCAGGTTTGTAATGTAACTAGGCTCAGGAGCAGCACTGCCCATTATATAAGGAGTGACTGCAAGGCCATGATCTACAGTTTCATTAATATCAATCCATGAGAGTTCCTTGCCTGAATCAAATATTTCATAGAGAATTTTTTTTCCATTATCTGGATTTCCACCACCGCCGGTCCCATAAAATGTTAGCCCAGTTACCAGATAATCAATATCTTCTTTGGATCTTATTTTAAACATCATTTTCACACTCCGCTTATCAAGTTCAACTTCTAACCTCTATGAAAGGTATGCTATTAGTTGCATTATATTGTAAATTTCTATTGGATCTCCAGTTTGCATCACCAAAGTATATGCATCAACTCTTTTCAATCCTGGGATCAACTCGGCCAAATCTGCATCCTCAGAATTTTTCATGACGAACTCAACTGTATGCATTCCCTCTAGTTTAAAAGGTCTCATTAATCCGTTTCTTAATGATGTGATCGATTTCTGACATCTTAATTCAATTTCTCTTCTTAACTCTTCTAATGATGGTGAGATTGAAGAGTGCCTCCATATCGAGTCCTTTAGTTTCACATACTTGGCCCACGGGGTCCTTTCTAAGACTTCTTGCATCAAAAACTGATCCCCCGAAACTAGTATCACTGGTACATTGAATTTACCAGCAATCAAAGAAACTAATAGATATTCGCTCATTCTTTTGCCGTCAAATCTAATTTCATGAAATTTTGTACTGCTGTAGGTATGATCAAATGATGAATGCATGGTACCGGCTGCAGAATGATATCCAATTAATGCTAACCCATCAAATCCTTTATCAATCCCGGTAATCATACTTAATGGCCTTCTAGCTCCTCTCATTAATTTTGCGTAACTGGGAATTCTATCATAATAAATATTGCCCATGCCATCATGAGAGTCAGCCACCATTATTTCTTCGAATCCATACTTATGGAAATTTTCTAAAAAAATTAAAGTTATGTCTGTCATTATTTTTCTTCCCTCTTCGTATCTGCTTCCGTCAGGATCTGTTTGCAATTTCGAAAATATACCCGGCATTCCTTCCATATCTACAGATAAAAACAGTCTCATGTTTGATAATATGTATAATCATGCTTAAAATTCCTTCGCATGTAAAAAGAAAAATCTACTAAAAATAGAATGAAAAATTAAAATATTATTTCTTTTAATTATTTTGCGACATCTTCTAATCCCTGATTTTTACTTATCAGATCATTGAGTACATTAAAAGCCTTTCCTGCATCTTTATTGGAAACTAACAAAAGAGTGTCCATGTATGAACTGGTTGTGTCTTCGATATTAATTCCATTATCTGCTAAGGTTTGATAGATTATATTTATCACGCCAGGAGTTTCAATTATTTCCTTTGTAGAATGAATTGTAATTAAAGAAAGACCTGTCTTTATTTCAATCGCTCTTTCATTGTTTTTATTTAAAATGTTCAATATATGATTGAAAGCGGATTTACTCAGCACTATGGTAAATGTATTTACTGTCTTCGAAAAAAATATTACATCATCACTGATCAAGCTAAGCTTTTCAGTTACAGTCTTTAGAGATCTCCTGTTTACTACTATCTTGCCCACATCAGTGGTTAAGCTGATGTTACTGCTACCAATTACCTTATACGGCATATAAAGTTCCATGGGGTTTGTGATCTTGTATCTCTTTATGGCTGAAGAAATCGAAGGAATTGAAGAATTTATACCCTGCTTTTTTAACTCATTATAAATAATTCTTGAAAGGCTGCTTACATTGATTATTCCTAATTGCATGCATTTTTTCAGGGAATTATCCGATTCTATATATTTTCTTACTAAACTTGCTATTGATTGGTCTTTTTGTTTATTTTTGTTCATCACATTCTATATTTCTGCCATAAATTTATAATTTACCGATTAAGTGATTGATTATGATGAAAGTAGTTTTGTCCTATTCAGGAGGATTGGATACGACCACATGTATATACTGGATTAAGGAAAAATATGGTGCCGATGTTGTTACCGTTACTGTTGATGTGGGACAGGAGGACGATTTTGGAGAACTGGAAGAAAGGGCTTACAGGGCTGGAGCGTTAAAACATTATACAATTGATGCTAAAGAAGAGTTCGCAAAAAAATATATATTGCCTGGAATCAAATCAAACGCTCTTTATGAAGGAAAATATCCATTGTCAACTAGTTTGGCAAGACCATTAATTTCTGAGAAGGTGGTTGAGATAGCGAAGAAAGAGGGAACTTTTCACATAGCGCATGGTAGCACTGGAAAGGGCAACGATCAGGTTAGATTCGAAATATCAATTAAATCGCTTTATCCTGAGGCAAAGGTATTTTCACCAGTAAGGGAATGGAGCATGTCCAGGGACATGGAATATGAATATTTACTTAGTCATGGTTTCAAATATCCATATTCAAAGGGTGAATTTAGCGTAGATGAGAATCTATGGGGCCGCTCAGTTGAGGGTGGTAGAATCGAATTAGAAAATTTGGAACCTCCTGAAGAAGCTTTCTCATGGACTAAGAACATAAAGGAAGCACCTGACATACCGGATGTGATTGAGATAGAATTCGAAGAAGGGGAGCCCATAGGAATAAACGGAAATTCAATGGATCTAGTTTCTATTATAAAATATCTCAATATTATCGGGGGAAAACACGGAATAGGGAGGATAGACCATATGGAAGACAGAGTTGTGGGCATCAAATCAAGGGAGGTTTATGAAGTGCCCGCAGCCAAAATTCTTATTGAAGCTCACCAGGACCTAGAGAAATTGGTACTTACAAAGAGCGTTCTTAAATTTAAATACTTAGTGGAAAAATATTGGACTGATTTAGTTTATGAAGGTTTATGGCATGATCCACTTAGGGAATCGCTAGATGCCTTTGTTAATGAAACCCAAAGATATGTTTCTGGTAAAGTAAAATTAAAACTTTTCAAAGGAAATATCCAGGTAATTGGCAGGGAATCCCCCAACTCGCTATATAAACATAATTTATCCACTTACAGCTCTTTGTCTACTTTTGATCAAAGCAAAGCAATAGGATTCATCGAAATATGGGGTATGCAAACACTCTTATTCAATGAAATGAAAGTTAAACCTCAGTTAACCAAGACTGAAAATGTTCCGAATGCCCTCTAACCACCTTACTATAAAAATTTATTAATTCTCTAGTTATTTTTCCTATTTTTCCATCTCCGATAACAATGCCATCCACGTTTGTAACAGGTGTTATCTCGGCAGCTGTACCCGTAAAGAATACTTCATCACTTATATAAATGTCTTCTCTGGGAATTTCTGTTTCTATAACTTCGTAACCCAGAAATTTACTTATTTTGATAACAGAGTCCCTAGTAATTCCCTCCAGTATGGAATCCGAGATTGAGGGAGTATGAATTACACCTTTCTTTACAAGAAAAACATTTTCTGCTGAACCCTCTGAGACATTCCCATTTTGATCCAGCATTATTGCCTCATCAAATCCCGATAATTTGGCCTCCATGTTTGCTAATATTGAATTGATATAATTGCCACTTGCCTTTGCTTTCACTGGCAAAATCGTTGAATTTATCCTCCTCCATGAAGACGTTTTAACCGAAATGCTTTCCTTTTCCCCTAGGTATTTTCCAAATTCTACGGCCGCTATATATATTGATAAAGATTTACCCACAACTGAAAGGCCTATTCTATCATCGTTGTAAAATGCAAATGGTCTAATGTACGAGTCACCAAGATTATTCCTTCTAATTAGCTCTTTAATTGCTTCTTTAATCTCCTCTTTACTGTGTTTTACTGGCATGTTGTATATTTTCATAGAATTAAAAAATCTGTCAATATGTTCATCCAATCTGAAAATGTAAGTCTTATCGCCCCTATATGATCTAATTCCCTCAAATATTCCAGAACCATATTGAAGCGAATGATTAAGTATTGGAACCTTTGCATCTTCATAATTAATAAATCTACCATCTAACCATACAATCCTAGCCATTTTTATCAAATATCACTATAGATTGATCCTATATTATAGTTGTCAACTTTCACATTCTCCAGATTATAAAGGATGTGCTTTATGCCTTCCTTATCTGTCTCCTTCCACAATTTGTTTAGAGTTGTGTAAAGTGATCTGTGTATTCTTCCCGTGAAAAGAATTTGGTTTTCGATAATTCCATTTCCAATTGATTTTATTATTATATTTAACAGTATATTATATCTGTTTTCCAGAAAATATCTGTTATCATTCATATAAGGTTCTCCGGCGTCTATTTCAATTACTTCTTCCTCAATTCCTCTATTTGGCTTAATTATGAATTTTGATGCATCATCAGATAGAAATTTCGGAGATCCTATCCATCTTTCTTTAAAAATTTCAAACTCCTCTTTACTTAAAATATTCTCACTCAATTTCCATCTATACCTCAGCGAATTAAATTGTGAAATAGACGGAAGATAATTGATTAAATTATTCAGGTTGTAGATGTTATTTAATCCATAAAATTTCAAATTTACATTGAAAGGTGCATCGCTAATAAAGTTGGATATCCAGTTTGAGAATTGGGATTCATGGCCTTTAAAAACACCTACAATCATCATCAGTTCATTCCACTCCCAATAAGTGACAGGAAATATTATGATCCCAGCCTTTGACGCTAATTCATTCATAAATTCATTTAATTTTGAACTTCCCCATATAAATAACTTGCCCCCCCTCCCCCCCTTTATTTCTGATTTTGCATCTAAGTCCATCTTCTCGAATTGTGCGTTTAT
>JAFMDN010000010.1 GCA_017857235.1 Methanobacteriota archaeon | reverse complement strand
GAATTCAGATTACAGTTGAATGATCTGGTGTGCTTCCTATTGTTCCTTATACCATCAAGTTTTTCGAGCTTTATTCCTGCGTTCTGTTGTATAGCTATATCAACAATCTTCCTTGATACCTTATGGTTCAAATTTAGATAATTAAAAGAAATAGTTAGTTTTTCTATTCAATTAATCAATAAATATTCAAGAATTTATCATGCCAATTAAGGATGCTATGGCTTATAATGACTACAGGTAAGTGCAATCTGAAGTGCAAGTACTGCGGCGGATCATTTGATGGAAAGACTGTCCCCTATGAAGAGAAATATGAGATATCAGACCTCAAAAGACTAATTGAAAATGACCCTGATCCCACCATAATATTTTATGGAGGAGAACCCCTTGTAAATTATAGATACATAATGGATGTGATGGATAAAATAGAATTTGCGAGATTCGGTATTCAAACCAACGGAATTCTATTCAAATTATTGCCTGAAAGGTACTGGCGTAGAATGAATGTGGTGCTTTTCTCTATAGATGGCAGAGAGCATATTACAGATGGTATGAGGGGTAAGGGAGTATACAAGAGGGTATTAGAAGCATCAAAATACGTTAAAAATTTAGGAATCGAGACAATAGCAAGAATGACGGTAACAGAGAAGACTGACATATATGAGGATGTCATGCATCTAATAGGTGAAGGATCTTTTGAGAAGGTTCATTGGCAATTGAATGTTGTTTGGACAGAGAAATGGAATTTCAGTGAGTGGGGAAGATTGTCCTACATTCCAGGAATACGAAGACTCATGGATTATTTTATGGAAAATTTGGAGAGAGGGAGGATCTTAAAAATAATACCTTTCCTGGGAGTAATTTCTTTACATTATTTCCCAAAACTTAGGGGTGCGGCGTGCGGGGCCGGATATTCCAGCGTAACCGTATCTACAGATGGTAGAATATTATCATGTCCAATTGCAGTGAATGAAGATTGGTCAGAATTAGGTCATATAAATAAAGGATTTAGGCTAATATACGATGATTACCCTGAAGAATGCAAGGGTTGTAGCTACCTTAAATATTGTGGAGGCAGATGTCTCTATGCCAATAAAGAAAGATATTGGGGGGATGAAGGATGGAGGGAAATTGATCAGTTAACTAAAGAGTATCTTGGAATTGTTTTAGGTAAAATTGGAAGAATTAATGAATTAATTTCTTCCAACATCATAAGGATGGATGATTTGAAATATGATCCAATGAGAGATTCGACAGAAATAATTCCATAATTATTATCTCATTGTAATATAGGTTTATTTTATATAGTTAATAAACAAAAATTATTTTAATCACCATTAAATCTATAATCATGAGATTCGTAATACATGAAAAAACTGGCCCTTATAGGATAAAAATTGGAGATGTTCCGGGTGCAGATAAAATTGATAGCAATTCTAAATTATTAGACTATGAAATACATATATGCGCCTGTGGTCTCTCACAGAACAAGCCATTTTGCGATGGTTCACATAGAATAACTAGGGATGAAGAGCCAGGTAAAGTTTATGTTTATACAGAAAATAAAGAGAGAGTTAAGGCAGGCCACTTCTATAAAGAACAGGAAAAGGTCTAAGGACCTAAAGTGAGTTTTCATATATTTGAAGGGATTGAAACATACGATGGTGCGGGAGTCAAATTAAAAAGAATTTTTGGAACTCCCGCATATTATAATATTACAGATCCATTCCTATTACTGGATTATTTTGGATCAAACAAACCTTCCGATTACCAGGCTGGATTTCCATGGCATCCCCATAGGGGTATACAGACTATTACTTATGTAATAAAGGGAAGGGTAGACCATGAGGATTCGCTAGGTTATCGAGGTACCATAAGGTCAGGAGAAATTCAATGGATGAATGCAGGTAGCGGAATATTCCATCAAGAGATGCCAATGGGTGATTTAAAATCAAAGGAATTATGGGGATTTCAGTTGTGGATAAATCTTCCAAGGGCGAACAAAATGTCCAAGCCATCCTATAGAAGCATTAATTCTTCTAATGTTAGAACTATTGAAAATGAAAAAATACGGGCAAAAATAATTTCCGGAAATATAATGGATTCAGATAACGGAGCATTAGAATTTGATCCAGGGATAACTTATGTGGACATAGAAATGAAATCAGATAAAATCAAGCTTAAAAATAGAATTGGTTATAATTCATTAATAATTCCACTTTATGGAAAAATAAATTTCAAAGGGTTTGAAATAAATCAATTCAATGTTCTTTGCGTCAGCGATGATTATTCTGATATTGAAATTATGTCTACTAATAAATCAAGATTCCTTTTCATCTCAGGGGAAAGGATAAACGAGGAAATAGCATGGTACGGACCTATAGTAATGAATAATTGGTCTGAGATAGAGCAGTCTTTGCTGGATTTGAAAAACGGCAATTTTATCAGGGATAAATCACCAATTTTTATTGAATGAAAAAGTAATAAATTCAACGATTTGAATTGAAACTGATCATGATATTTATGAATTCAAGCACAACCAATATGCTATAGAATATACTTACCAACCCATACTGAGAATCGATTTTGGACATTTCATTAAATGCCAGTACCCCAGCTGAGAAGATAATTAAAATAACAATGGAAAAATCATATTCAATTTTTATTGAATTTCTGTTACTGATTTCATATAAGGTTATCACCATGCCCATGGATATTGACAACATTAAGGCCATGGCAATGGCTAGAATATTCAATAATTGTGAGCCATTATTTTGTAAGATCAGATAGGTCAAGTAAAGTACAGTAATAAATAGAAAAGACAAGGAAAGGGTTAATTGGATATGTTGAAATTTGTTTTTATCCCTTTTGAATATTATAAGATTTGTTATATTTAAATTATCATTGGAGCTGTCAATAGCCACGGATAATATAACAAATATTAGTATTTAAGTTTGTCTGACCTTCGTCAGACAAATTATCCTCTATTCAGGGTAGCGGTCATGCAGTGGGCCCCACCATAACCTCCTGTAAGTTCTGAAAGTTTTGCCTCTATTACCTCTATGCCAAAATCAATTAATTCCTTTCTATGAGGGAAGATCCCTTCCTCTCCTGCCTTTCTGAACTCTTCCTGAACTATCTGTAAGGTTTTTGGATCAAATATTTTCTCATTTATCAATCTCCTGAGTACTGTTGGGGTGTTTACTGCAATTATTCTGGAATCTCTTACTGTTAGGAAATTTGACGCATATGAGAGCTGTTCAGCAGGATTCAAATCAATTATATTGAAACCCTTAGCTTTTAAATATTCTTCTAGAGTCATGGCTTGCGAAAATTCATATTCCCCTTTTGAAACTCTACCGTAAAGATGCAGTTTAGATTTCTTGGCCAGTATCTTAGAGGTTACGGCTATTCCGTCAGCGGGCAAATTGAAATATGTATCAAGATGCATATTTACCATGTAATCGTTTCCCATGAAATCATAAATTTGATTTTCCACCACTCCAACCTCATCGAATTCCAATTTTCCAGAAGACATGGCCTGAAGGGCACCATCCATATTTGTCCTGTTACCAATACCGATTAATGCAAATTCTCCCGCAGGCATGAAATCCCCACCTTCAAAATATCCAGAACCTGTCACTTTAAATGGGTTATGATAATTCAAAACGTGCCTAAAAGTAAATTCAGTAATCTCCGGTTCTTTGCTCCTTTGCTGCCTCTTCATGTTTCCCACTATTAGTCCATTATCAGCAACTGCCTGTTGATCCCTCATGAAGTATAGGTTAGCTAGTGGTATGTTTGAGTAAACTGTTGGATATTCTGAATTGTTTTGCAAGTCATTCTTAAGATTTATGGATGGCTCCAATATTAGGTAGTCTACCAGCGTCTTGCTGTCGATCTTCTCTATGTTCAATATTAATTCTTCCTTTGCTTTCTGCACCTCCTCTTTTGTTCCATAAAAATTTACTAATGACAGAACTTTCTCTTCAAGCTTCTTCCTAAATTCATTCGATAAATCCGCTTTTTTAATCAGTTCATTTTCAAGCAGAAGGACATTGACACCATTATCCTTTAGAATCTTCTCAAGACTTTCATGTTCCCTTATGGCTTCCCTGAAACTGAATACTCTCTCAAAAAGGAAAGGTTTTGGTGCAAGCATAGCATATTCAATTTCAATTGAAGGCCTATGCATCATCACATCTTTTAGGGGTTCCCATTCCGCTCGAGATCGCATCAATTCCTTATTATCTCTTTATATTAAAGGGGATTGATTCTTAAGAGATCCGTCAAGTTAGCTAATACATTGTAAAACCTATTTAATAGGGTTGTATATTACCTTAATCAGTGATTGTTACTTCAATTGCGTCTGGAAGTTCAGGTAATGCGACGGTAGTTTGCGGGGAGAGAGGCTGTATAATAATAGATAATGGTATATCATTTTCCAGGTTAACCAATTTACTTACCATTAAAAATATTTCATTGGAAAAGGTTAATGCCCTCCTGGTAACCCATGGACATTCTGACCATGCTTCCGGAATACCCGTTTTCAAAAAATATACTAGAATAAAAGTTTACGGTACCTATGAAACATCAGATATCTATGTCCAAGAAAGGGGAGGGTATGGGGAATACCAAGAGATGGGTGTTCCCATAGATGTCTTCCTTGACGAAAAGGACGATTTAGAGATATCAGGATTACAGGTTAGGGCAGTTAGGGTATCACACGATGCCAGGCATCCTGTCGCCTATTTTATTCAGGAGGGAAATTCAAAATTCGGGTTGATTACTGACCTTGGGGATTCAGATATTCTGCTTGAAAGGGAAATTAAGGAATCAAAACTTGTATTCATAGAGGCTAACCATGATGTTAATTTGTTGCTTAACGGAAAATATCCCGAGTATCTAAAAAAGAGAATAAGGAACCCAAGAGGACATTTGAGCAATTGGAAAACAGGTATGATACTTTCCAGGACAATTGACGAGGGCATGAACATTGCACTTGCACATCTATCCAAAGTGAACAATACTCCGCAGCTTGCTGTACAGACTGTTTATGGTATTTTGAGGGAAGGAGGGTTTAAATTGGATAAATTAAGGGCACTGGCACCTTTCAATGACCCTATGGTGTATCTGATATGAAATTCAATTTAAGTTTCGCAGAAGTTAAGGGAATAGCAGAGTTCATTAGAAAATATAAGGATGGTTACATAGCCAAAGGTTACATCGGAAGCAATTCAATTTCAATAAAAATGAGAAAAAGTGGTCTAGATTCTTATTATTTACATTTCTATCTTCCAGATGTATTATTTTTATCAAGGGAAAACAGGATATCTGATGGTAAAAATATTAATTTATTGGAGGATTTCAAAATTATTGATGTTCTGGACCCTGGCACTGACAGATGGATAGAAATAAAAGGATCGAGGTATTCAATTTCTATAGAACTCATGGGTGGAGGAAATTTTGTTATCTATGACGACGATAAAATATTTTTTAAAATAAAGGAACTGAAAAGGAAGTCAGTATACGATGGAAAATTTACCAGGCCTGAAATTATAGATTTCCTGAATAAAGATTTCAACTGGGAGGATTTGATAAAAAAATCCACCGGGGATCCAGTAAGAACCTTGGCTTCCAAAATAGGTCTGTCCAAATATGCAGAAGAAGCACTATGTTATTTAGGAGCTGAAATAAAAGATAATAAAGACCTGATCAAACATATTCAGAAGCTCAAGGAATTTGCTGATTACATAGTGCAAGAATCTAGGAAAATGATGATTTACATATACGGTGAAAAATATCTAGTAACGAAATCTTATTGTTCAAATGAGGATGCACAGCCTAAACCCATATGGGAAGCTTTAGAGGAAATTTATGATTATTTTGCAGCATCCGAATCAGATAAATATCTTGCCATAAAGAGGGATATGGAAAGGCTTGAAAAAGAAGCAGAAAATCTCAGAGAAATTGGAAATACTATTATGCAGCATTTCAGCGAAATACAGGAATTATTGGAAAAAGCAAAGATAGGTGAAATAAGGCATGGGGTTGAATTCGAAAAGAGAAAGGTTAAAACAGAAATTGATGGGAAAGAGATTGAATTGGACATGGACAAATCAGTGGGGGAAAATGCAAACAGTTATTACGATGCATCTAAGAAAATAAAATCGAAGCTTGATAAGATAGATGTTGAAGAATTCAAGCAAAAGCCTAAAAAACAGAAGAAAAAATTAACACAGAGGATATATCAGAATTACAGGTGGTTCATAACATCTGAAGGTAACCTCGTTTTGGCAGGAAAGGATGCTGAAAGCAATGATTCTGTGGTTAAGAAGTATCTTGATGAGAAGGATATTTATTTGCATGCAGATATACATGGTGCACCTTCTGTAGTCTTAAAAAACATAAATGGAATTACTGAAATAAGCATTAATGAAGCGGCACAGTTTGCTTGGTGCATGAGTAAGGCCTGGAATGCAGGCTTCGGCAATGGATCAGTTTTCTATGTCACAAAGAGCCAGGTAAGCAAGACGCCTGAATCTGGGGAATACGTACCTAAAGGTGCGTGGATCATAAGGGGGAAGAAAAATTACATAACTCATCTTGAATTGAGGCTTGGCATCGGATTCCAGAAATACCAGAACAGGGAGTATGTGGTTTCAGCACCAATATCAGCATTGAAGCCTCCATTTGCAGTTATAATACCTGGTGAACAGGCAGATTTGGTGGAAAAGGTCTCGGATTTTCTAAATGTTGAAAAGGAGCTGATATACCCTGTATTACCTCCAGGTAAATCCATGATAGAGAAATTTATGGAAGGATCAAACCCTTCTGAGGAAGATTATGAAGAGAATAGCGGTCAAGAAAGGCAAGAGAGCTACAATGCTCCAGAGCAGGAATGGAAAGTTCAAAAATTTGAAAAGGAGTGATTCATAAAATAAAGGTGCTATGGGTGAAAATAAGCTGTTTAAAAGGGAGTAACCCCCAAAGTACTCCCCCCTTCTATCTGGTGGTGAAATTTTAGATATCAAGGTCAATGTTGACGGTGAGATTACATTCTCACCTATGGTTAATACTGCAATATCTAAAAGAAGTATGAAATAATTCTTTGTTAGTCCTATGACAAAGAATGTAATTGAATAAATTATAAGCCCAATTGCTATCTTTTCTCCATCTGTAAATCCCTTGAAAATTCTATTTGTAGGTATCTGGAAAACTGAAACCACAATTCCATTGGTTGCAAATAGCAGTCCCACTAGGAAAGAGTTAATTCCGTACCCTTTGGACAAGAACTGTGCAAGTATGTAACCCCATGCACCAAGTGAAAAGAAAGATAGGGATACAAGAATTGCAGTGAAAATAAACTTTTTATCATCTTTTGGAAATGATATTAAGGGTTTTTCAGAATTCTGCAGGTGCTGTGCCAGCGTCTCTTTAATATTTATATAATAAATAATGAAGGTAATTATTTCAGCCAGCATGGGTATAATGGGAAGGTAATCGTAATTAATTGCAATGCTGAGCCCAGCCAAAGTAGGACCCAGTGAAAATCCAATGTTTGCCGCTATCCTAATGTAAGAGAATGAATCCAGCCTTTCAGATTCATGAGTTACATCCGATATGATTACGTTATCAACAGTGGCTTGAAGACTTGCCAAGGGTCCTAAGGCAATGAAAGGTATTTCCAGGAAAGCAATGCTGAGTGAATAACGTATCGCAAAGAACAGAAATAGGAAGATGAAGAAATTAAAAAAGGGTATAAGGAGAGCAAGCCTTCTTCTTCCATATTTGTCAATGAGATTTCCGCCAAACAGGTTTATAAAAGGTTCAATTAACGATGGAATTACAAATCCCAATACTATATAGATATAAGGGTTGCTAAATCTCAGAAGCATATAAACTGGAAGGAATATCCATACGCCCGATCTACCCATGACTCTGAATAGCTCTGCCACCGAGATCGACTTTATAATTCTATTTTTCAACGCAAAGCTGTCCAGAGTCATGGAATAAACATATTGCGAGTCGTATAATAAAGGTTTTTGAAAAGCCTATAAAACTTAATTATTATCATAACATAAGGAATAGGTTATGAGATCTATTCACGTTGAAAACTTAAAATGGAGGTATCCCACTTTAACCTCAAGGCAAGAAGATTATATAATAAAGGGTGTGAATTTAAAGATAAACGAAGGTGAATTTTTTGGTCTAACCGGGCCTAACGGTTCAGGAAAATCAACGCTTTTATTGACATTATCAGGTAAAATTCCAAGTGAAATCAATATCCCAAAGGGGAAGGAAAGAGAATATTTCAGCGGGATTATCTACATAGGAAATGAAATACTTTCAAGATTAAATGATACGGGGTTAGAGGTAAATAAAGATTTAATGGAAAAAATAGGTTTCATGGGTAGTGAGGAACCGCAAATTCAAGGTGGGACAAGATTAATTGAATATGTTTCATCAAAATATAAGAATATGGAACCTCAGAAATTTGAGGATTTTTTGAATAGGGAATTTAGAGAGTTTTACAACTCACTGGATAAAGAAATTTACGATTTACCCTTATGGAAAGTCAAGGCTTTGGTTATTTTATCTATGATATGGTCTGGAAAGGAAGTGATACTGTTAGACGATCCAACTTCAGGTTTAGATCCTGCAGGTAGAATTGAGTTTTCCAATTTTTTGAAGAGAATCAGGGCCAGGAGATCAATCACAGCGGTTATTTCATCACATGAAGTGGATTTCCTGAAAGAGGTAACTGATCGAATTGCTATACTGGAGAACGGTTTATTAAAATCCATTCACAACAGTCATGAACTCGAATCTACAAATCAATTGGGAGAAATTAAGGAAATTAGGGAGATCCTATCCACTGGAAAGCTTCCATCAGATTTCTATGGTATAAGGGGTTTTAAAGTTGAGAGAGACAGCAACGTGAAAGGAGAAGTTTTATTGACTGTTTCAGACCTTTCATTTTCATACGATGGTGAACACAAGGTCTTAGATGGTTTAAGCCTAGAAATAAGGAAGGGTGAATTCATTGCCCTTGTGGGTCCAAACGGCTCAGGAAAAACAACGCTTTCTAGAATACTGGCAGGTGAATTGGAAGGATGGAGCGGATGGATTCAAATAAAAAATGGGTTTAAATATAAAGGAAAACTTAAAAGAATGCCTGATTTCATTGCATATGCATCTCAATTACCTGAAAATATACCTCAGGATTATACTGTATGGAACATTTTGAAGGAAGCAATAAGGGAATTGAGCTTACCGGAAGATGAGGAGAAAAAATTGATTGAAGGCACTCTAGAAAGGGTGAGTCTTGCAGGGAAAAGTAGTAACAAGATAGCTACATTGAGCAGGGGAGAGTCAAGAAGGTTGGCACTTGCTCTTTCAATAATAATGAACCCATCCATATTAATAGTGGATGAACCAACATTGGGACAGGACTTCCAAAGGGCCAGGGAAATTATGGATCTATTGTCGGATCTATACAATGGCGGTGTAACCGTGGTTGTAATAACTCACGATATGGGAATAGTTGCTGAATATACTAGACGTGTCCTGGTTTTAAACAATGGTACTAAGATATTTGATGGAACCCCGGAAGAATTGTTTGAAAACGAGGACCTGATAAATAAATCATCGTTGGTATTGCCAAATACAGTTGTTTTATCAAAGAGATTGAAGGAAAGCGGAATAACTGAGAACCTACTTTTAAGTGCGAGGGAATGGATACAATTCTTCAATTTTGAAAAACAGAGAAGGAGATACGAGGCTCTGAAATTCCACGATTTAAAAGAGTACGCCAGGAAAATGGCAAAGGAGATAATTAAAAAATATGGCAAGCCAGATGCCATAATTTACATAGAGAGAGGAGGTATGGTTATAGGAAGACTTTTAAGCGATTTTCTTACTGTTAAGCAGGTTTATTCCATAAAGGCTAGTTATTATACAGATGATGGCGTTCCCATGCCCTCTGTAAATATTGGAAAATTTGAATACGAATTGCGAGGTAACGAGGGTTATATTTTACTGGTTGATGACATAGCTGATACCGGAAAAACCATTGAAGCAGTACTTAATCAATTAAGGGATAAAATAGAGAAAAAAATAGTTGTAGCAACAGTAATTTACAAACCTCAATCTATTATAAAACCGGATGTGTATGCTTACACCGTCCCCAATGATACATGGGTTGTATTTGATTATGAAGAGACTGAAACCCTGAATAGCTTTTTAAGGAAGGGTAACAGAGAAGGAATAACATTTATGAAAAATAATTTTGGTGTTCCATGATTTACCCAATCCTTGGAATTACGTTTAATATAAATAAGAGTTAGGGATTTTTAGATCATGCCGAAATTAGAAGGAATTATAACACCAACTTTAACGCCCATATCAAACGATAATCTAGATTACGAGGCAGTGGATTCACTTATTGAATTTTTATCTGAAGCAGGAGTGAACGGTATCTTCCCTATGGGAACCACTGGAGCATTTGCCATTACTTCAGTGGAGTTCCAAGTAAAGATTTTGGAATATTATATGGAAAAAAAGAAAGAAAACATGTTCTTCTTGGCTGGTGTGGGGAGGAATTCTCTGGAGGAAACTATAACCATGGCCGAATACGCCAAGGAACTCGGCTCAGATGCTGTATCTGTTGTAACGCCGTATTATCATAGAATGGACCAGGAATCAATTTACAATTATTATGATAACATACTATCAAAAATTGACATACCTGTGGTAATATATAATATACCTCAGAATACCAACAATAACATATCTGCAGATACAGTAAGGAAGTTGAGGTCACAGTACAGCCATCTTATTGGAATAAAGGATAGCAGTGGAAATTTTTCATCATTCAGCGAATACATTTACCTTACTGATAAAGAATTTAGCGTTCTCCAGGGGCAGGACGATCTTTTGCTCCCATCATTATTGGCTGGTGCGAAAGGCGGCATATGCGGAACTTCCAACTTTAGCAATTTATCTACGCTGGTTTACAAATATTTCAAAGAAGGGAATATTGAGGAAGCAAAGAATATACAGACAAAACTTTCCAAGATGAAAAACGCCCTTTCAAAGTATCCATTCCCACAAGCGTATATGGCAATCTTTGCGGAAAGGATTTACAAGAAAGATACATCGCCCATATTCCCATTAAGAAAATTGAGGGAAGAGGAGAAAAGAAGCTTAATGGCTGAAATTGGAGAGTACCTCTTATAAAAACAAAAAATAATTCTATTATTATCCTATTTTGACTCATGAAAACCAATTATGGAGATTTTGATAGGGTAGAAGACCTCTCTCAGATGAACTGTGGTGACCCTGCCTTATACATAAAAGGAGCCATAAGGCTAGCCGGAAGGGAGCTTAAACCTGATCAAAAGGTTCTCATAATAGTCCCAGAAGCAAAATGGAACCTCGATGATACCATGTTAGATGAACTTGCCAGGAAGAATGGTTTTGAATATGAGAAGGATCATCACAATGGCAATATTTTACTGAAATTGAGGAAGATTTAAATGAAATGCTACGTTCTTATGCTATCATTCAATCCAAGGGATAGATCCAATATTTGTGTCCTTGAGGATAGAATTGTTGATGCGGTAGAAGAAATGATTCAGATAGATCCTGAAGATAAATGGATGATGGAAGAAATGATTTCAAAATTCGCAAGGAATGACCCGATTACTGAAAACGACAAAACGGTAGGATATGTCCTTTTATCTTTTGTGGACAAAACAGCAGAAATAGAAACTACAGAATTGGCTGATAGCAGCAAGGCTAAGGAACTGAGGAAAATAATCGAGGAGAACGGATTCAAGATAATTTCATCTTAATATATCCAGAAGTTCCCTGAAATTATTTATTTTATAATCGTAGGTAATTCCTTCATCTAGAGACCCCAGGCCAAAAGAGGCCCATATTCTCTTTACACCGGCCCTTGCAGCGGCATCCATATCTTCTTTTCTATCCCCAACATAATAAACTATCTCAGGATTACCTGAATTTTCAGCGATAATACTCAGTGCCTCAGATTTATCTGTCATTTTGAAAGGGAAATCCCCGCAATAAATATAATTGAAATTTATACCAGGGAAAAATCTATCCAGAAGGATTTTTGTTAATTTGTAATATTTAAATGTAACAATCCCCAAAGAATTTTCATGCAAATCTTTTAATACCTCATAACTTCCATCAACTGGAGTAGTATCAATGTGAAAAGTTTCTTCATAACATCTCTTGTAATCATCTATGATTAAAGGTATCAGTTTTTCATCTATTTTATTCAGCCTTAATATGTCTTCAAGCTTTTTTACACCTATGTTTTCTCTAATGTGTGAAATCTCATAACCATATTTTCTGGAAGATTCTTTAAGACACCTTACGATAGATGCATCTGAATTCAGCAAGGTTCCATCGACGTCAAAAATAATATATTTCATGACATAATATCACAAATAGTTTTATAAAAATGACACTCAATTAGTTTTATTCTTACCGATAGTATTATTAAGTATATTTTAATAACCTTGTGGTGAAAATATGCCATTACTCAAAGAAAAGGATAGAAAATTCCTAAAGGATGAGTTCGAGAAAAATTTAAAGAATGAAGTTAAGCTAGTAATTTTCACATCGGATGAAGATTGCCAATATTGCACCCAAACAGTTCAGATTGCTCAAGAGTTAAGTGAACTAAGCGACCTGATAAAGGTTGAAATACATAAAGTTGGGGATGAACTTTCTAAGAAGTGGGGAATTGATAAGGCTCCAGTGACAGTCGTAACTACAAATGATGAAAATGCAAATCCAAGGATAAAGTACATAGGAATACCCATGGGTTATGAATTCTCCTCCCTGGTAGAGGATATCAGGAGAGTATCAAGAAAGGATCCAGAACTAGATGATGAGGTAAAACAGAAACTCATGCAAATCGATGAGCCAATAACCATCAGGGTTTTTGTCACTCCAACCTGCCCATATTGCCCAAGGGCCGTTGGCGTAGCACATAAATTTGCCATAGCAAATAGCAATATAACAGGTGATATGGTTGAGTCAATAGAGTTTCCAGAATGGGCTGATCAATGGGGTGTTTCTTCGGTCCCCCACATCGTGGTAAACGATGATGTACAATTTGTAGGAGCATACCCCGAGGATCAATTCATAGATTACGTCTTGGAAGCTTATAACCACAAGATTAATGGGAAATCAAAAAATTAATAATGGAATTAACCATAGCGGTTGGGGGGCCGTAGCTCAGCCTGGTAGAGCGCCTGGCTCATAACCAGGTGGTCGTCGGTTCGAACCCGACCGGCCCCATGTTTTTTGCTTTTTTGTAGCAAGATAATATGAGAACTAAAGTTCAGGAATATATTATCGTACAATATAGTTCAATGCAACGACTTTTTTTCAATTCATTAATCGTTATTAAAATAATTATTAAGCAGCTGTAATTCAGAATTTCATCGATGATTATAGAAATAAAGACAGAAGTTGCAATTATATAATTCCTGGTTTTGAATTTATAGAAACAAATATAACCAGGGAAATTACCATTCATGAGAAAAGAAAAATAAATCGATAAAGTTACGATTATTAGGAATCATATTTACATAAAATTATTCAATAAATTTAAATCATTAAAAACTAATAAAAATGAGGTTGTTGAATTCTTTCCTTGTTAGAAAAACTAGTCAATATAGGGGCAATTCTAGCTAGGAGCTAAATTGATTTAACTTTCGATAATTTTAAAGACAAGAATATTAAATTATTCTTAATGTGGATTATGACTTGATAATATATGGTACTTGATCGTCCAAAACCTCATTTGAATTATACTGGACTTTATATTCTTTTAAATAGCTCGAGAGTTCCCCGTCTCAAATTTTTAATTATTACAGTATGAGTGTAAGGAAAGATTATAGCCCACACAAATGGAATTGAAATTAATATAAATATAGGATCAAAATTTAGAAATGTGGATGGGAGTTGGTCTGAATCGCTTAAACCATTTTCACAATCACTTGCTGCTGTAGGTCCAATGTTAAATGTAGTGGGTCTATTCTCAGTAATTGCAGGTTTAGTGGGAGGATATCTAATTTATGCTGTAATTCTGGCATTTATAATTACGATTTTAAATATTTATGTGCCATTTAGGGCTTCAAAACAGATTACTACAAATGGAGGATATTATACTTTAGCTGGGATATATCTGGGTAAAAAAGCTGGCATATTCACCTCAATTGTATACCTTATTTACGGGATCTTGGCTTTTCCTTCCATAACATTGTTCCAATTTACTTTACTGAACTTTGTCCTGAATAGTTTAACATCATTATATATAACTATTTTTATCATGATAATAACAGTTCTTATCATCATCAGGGGATTTGATCTAACTATCAATTATCTCAAATATCTTACTTTCTTAGAAATTACATTCATTCTTATTTTGGATTCATTAATGTGCCTTAGGGGCAATGCCACTGTCCCTTCAATAACAATAGCACCAATGAATGCATGGGGATTCTGGGTTGCTTTGTTATTCTCCCTATTGATGTTTGCCGGGCTCGGCTCATCACTGTTCATCTCGGAGAATACAAATAGTGGCAAGAGGAATGTACCAAAGGGAATTTTAAATGCGTATGCTTTATCTGGAATTTTAATGGTATTTTCAGCGTATTCCATTGTTAAGTTTCTTGGAAACAATATTAGCAGTTATGCTTCGAATCCATATGTTATTTTAAATATTATTGGAATGAATTTTGGATCTATGGTTTTCTATTTGGTTATCCTCTTTTCCCTATTGAGCTCAGTAAATTTAAGTTTAGCCTATCTTAATGCATGGAGAAATGCCATTGATAAAATGGGGAAAGACAAAATTTTAATAAGATTCGGGAGCAGAGATGCAATTCTTCTTGCGTTATTAATGACTCTTTTAATTTTATTTATCTCGTTTAGATTTAATGAAGGTTTCATCGGATTTGTCATGGTGACTGGCCTAGTTTCACTGTTCTATTTGACAGTTCATATCATCTCCAATGTTTCTTATTTCAAGCAAGTGTTAATTGAGATGAACAAATATGGAATTTCAATAATTGTTGCCTCAACAATCTTACTCTTCGCAACTGTAGTAATCACAATTTATGGGGACATCTCGAATATGATAATGGAATCCTACTTGTACTTATCATTGCTGTCCCTAGGATTCATTAGTGTGGTTATATATAGTATAAAGGGGAATGCAGAGTCAGTTGAAATTCAATATTATTGAATTTTCCCTAAAGAACTAATCTCACCAAAATCAAAATAGAATAAAGTTTTAAGCTCATTTCATATTTATCACATATGCAATTAAAAGCAGCCATATCAGTTGCTGTAATCGTGATCATGTTAGCAGGAATTTCAATATACGGTAACAGCGATACATATTTAAGCAATAAAAATCCAAGTACCATTTTATATACATATATCCCAAATTATAATTCTTCTAAGGCAATTGAATATGCACTAATGGTTCACAATGAATACTTCCATAAGGCATATTACCCATCTGGTTTAAATTATTCGGTTATGCAAAAGAACCTGGATTATTTTAATTCAGAAGATTGTGCTCATTTTGTTTCAGAGGCATTAATAGCTGGAGGTTTAACGTATCTAGCTCAGAATCCCCCCGGTGATAATTTAACAAATTATGGTTCCGGATTTCCTGGATCATATGGCATTGTGGGGGTATATAGACTTGCAGATTGGCTTGCTGGATATGTTCTTCCAATAATATCTACTAATTCAACGATTGAAGGTTTAATAGGTTACCAGCCTATACCCGCAAGTTATATAGGGTCCCCACACGCTGCGGTTTATTATGTGACAAACGACTCTATATTGCCTTCGTATATTATCTGGCCTGGGGATGTGGTAATGGATGGTGGAGTTGGGGATGGTCACGCTATGCTATACATAGGCAATAACGATGTAGTCCAGACAGATCCAGCTGATATCTGGAGCTATATACCTGGTTATGATGACAACATCTCAACCACATTGTATATCTCTTCATCAAATGGGACTTTAACACCGATTAATGTATTGACCCTCAATGGGGAAAATGTGTCTTCGATATACTTAAGCATTCCAACATTCCCATTCAACAGCAAGAAAGAAGTAAGAATTACAATCCTTCAAGATGGTGTCAATGTTACGGGTTCTAGAATAAATTTCAATAAAGAAATTACTTTCGTAGGTTCATTTCCCAGAGGTATCGGATTCGGTAATTATAGTTATGAATGGAAAATAAATGGTAAAGTAGTATCCAAGAATCAAGTATTTACAACATTTCTCAAGAATTCCAGTTATACTGTAACGCTTTCTGTTACTGGATCCAATGGAACTGTATATTCTAATTATACCATAGGCTCCCCAAGTACACTGAAGAATTCCTGGCCGAACATTTTTGTATATATAGGAGGGGCAATTATAATAGCAGTTGTATCAATTATCTATTACAAAAGAAAGAAAAGAGAATAGGGGAGATACAAATGCACATGATAGATGAAATTGAGGAGAATATTAAATTGGTTCAAAAAAAGGATTATTACAGAAGTATCGGTAGAGAACTTTGGTCTATTTTAAAGAATAAGAAAGTAATTATCACAGGGAGTGGCACAAGCTACAACGCATCGGTTCTCATGAATTATGTTCTTCTAAGGAAAGGTCTTCTCTCTTACACATTACAGTCTTCAGAAATTAAATACCTTGAAGGCCTTGATTTATCCAATTATGTTACCATCTTATTCAGTCATTCGGGAGAAAGTTCTGATATTCTTGCGGCTGCGGAAATTATGAAAAAGACTGGCTCAAAAACCATTTCCATTACAGATTTTCCAAATTCTAGCCTGGCTAAATTAACAGATGCACATTTCGATGCTGGAGCTGGCGAAGAAAAGTCAGTTGCTGCAACAAAGAGCCATTTTGCTCAAACAATGATTTCGCTCTCTCTTTTGGAAAAAGGGGAATTTGATAATTCCAAAAAAGTATTGGAAGGAGTAATGGAAAATGAAAATATAAAATTCTATGCAGAGAAGATCGGAAACAAGGTGGTGCTTCTCGGTACAGGGTTAAAATATCCCCTTGCAATGGAAGGAGCATTAAAACTTCAGGAAACATCTGAAGCAATCACCTATCATTACCCCGAGAGGGAGTTTTTGCACGGTCCCATACAGATATTAAACTCAGAATGGAGCGTAATTATGTTGAGCGTAAATCCGGAGATTGAGAAAAGGGTTGCTATCTATGACGCTCACCCAATTGTTATTAGCAATGACCCTGCCAATGAAATTTTTGTAGATTCAAAAGATGAAATCAATATTCACTTGGGAATATTAATGGCTCTTCAACTCCTAAGCTATTACCATGCAATATCCTTGGGAATGAACCCGGATAGCCCATCAAAGCTATCCAAGGTGGTGAAATGAAGTATTATTTTAAAAAAGGTTATTCAGGCACGAAAATAATTGAAGATTTTACAATTAAGATTGAAAGGGATAAAATTGTCAATATAACTTTCAATGAGTGTCATGATTGCATAGATTTTACTGATGCAATTTTGACACCTTCATTTGTGGACATTCATACACATGGGATAAAAGGTATAGATAGTTTTACGGCTTCAGAAGAAGATTTCAAAAAATGGGAAAGGGTCTTATTGATGCATGGAGTTCAATTCTTCGTTCCCACAATTGTTTCTGCACCCATCCCAGTAATAGAAAATTTCTTGACAAATGTTAAGTCTTCTATTCCCAGGGGAAATATACTAGCTGGAAGATTAGAGGGGCCATTGATCTCCATAAATAAAAAAGGTGCCCATAACCCAAAAAATCTGATTCCACCCAGTAAATTCCCTATTAAACATTTAATTTCAAAGTACAGGGATGCATTGAAAATCATAGATATTGCACCTGAGCTCGATGGGGCAATAGAAATGATAAAGAATTTTAACGAAAGTATAATTTTTAGTATTGGCCATACCGATTGCACAACGGAAAAATGTGTTGAGGGATTCAATGCAGGCTCACGGCATGTTACACATCTATTCAATGCAATGAGGCCATTCCACCATAGGGACCCGGGTCTAATAGGGGAGTCATTGGTTAGGGACGATGTAAATGTTGAGTTCATAGCAGATCTGATACACCTTGCGCCAGAAACAATAAAGTTAATTTTCAAATGTAAAAAATTGGAGAATATAGTGATGATAACAGATTCCATTTCGGCAACTTTAATGGGCGATGGACAATACAAACTTGGAGAGCTAGATGTTGAAGTTAAAGAAGGAGTGGCTAAGATAAAAGGGACTGATACAATAGCAGGTAGCACCTTAACGCTAGACAAAGCTTTCAAGAACATGATTTCCATAGGGTTTAAGCCTGAACAATTTCTCAGTGCTCTCACAGTAAACCCTTCAAGAATAATGGGCATTAATCATGGCTACATTGACATTGGAAATTATGGTAGGATGAACGTATTTGATACGCAATTCAATTTAAAGGGAATAATTAGGGGAGATAAATATCAGGAGGTTGGAGATATAGATGGGTACTGAGGACAACAACATAAGAACTAGGGACATTGATAAGATGGACACGCTGAAAATCGTGGAGACAATCCACTTAGAGGATATAAGAGCTTATGAAGCTGTTGGTTGTGCAAAGGAATCAATTGCTAAGGTGATAGATTCTATCTATGAGAGGGTTACTGCAGGTGGCAGGGTTTTTTATGTTGGGGCCGGTACAAGTGGTAGGATAGCTGCCCAGGACGTTGCAGAGTTAGAACCCACATATGGCATTATGTACATATTCTATTACATAATGGCAGGTGGAAATGAGGCCTTGGCCAAAAGTAAGGAAGGGGCCGAGGACGATAGGGAAAAGGCCATAGAGGAGCTCAAAGGTTATGAGCTAAATGAGAAGGACGTTGTAATTGGTATAACTGCATCTGGAAGAACTCCATTTGTAGTTGCAGCCATAGAATACGGAAAGTCAGTTGGGGCCTATACGGTATCCATTACAAATAACAGGAATTCTGTAGTTTCTAAAATCTCTGATTATAGCATTGTATTGGATACAGGGGAGGAGGTTATTCAGGGATCAACCAGGATGAAGGCTGGAACTGCTCAGAAAATGACTCTCAACATTATAAGTACCACCCTGGCAATAAAATTGGGAAAGACAGATGGAAATGTTATGACGCACATGAAGGCATTTTATAATGAAAAACTCAAAAATCGAGCTGTAAAAATACTTATTGACAAGTTTGGGATAGATGAGGAAAAGGCCAGAAAAATATTAGAGATGGTTAATTACAATATACCAGAAGCCCTAAACCTACTAAAAAGGTCCAACTCCAAGCCATCTGTAGACTGAATTGTGGAGTAATCTTCTGAATCTTATATGGCCCTCATTTTCCCTTGATGGATATACCCTGTTTGTCAAAAGAATAACCTGTATTTCATTCTCTAAATCTATCAATATTGAAGTGCCAGTGAATCCTGTGTGACCTATCGTTCCAAAAGGAGCATAATCCCCGAAGAATCCAGAGAGGTCAAAGGATTTACTAGTGTTATTTGGCCTCTCCGTCTTTGTCATCCACCCCAGGCCAAAAATTCCTCCCACATACCTATTTCTATTTTCTGTGGAAAGAAGGAATGTTGATCTGGAAAATAATGTTTCATCCATCATAGAAAAAATTAGTTTAGAAATCTCATCTGCATTGCTAAAAAGACCGGCATGGCCTGCAACCCCACCTATGTAATAAGATTTTTCATCGTGTACCTTACCCCATACTAAACCTCTATCCTTAGTATTCTCGGTAGGAGCAATAATAGATTTATCGAAATCAGGGTTGAAGGTTGTATATCTCAATCCTAATTTCAAAGCGATTTCATCCCTAAATGCCTTATCTAAGCTTTTTCCATATATTTCTTCTAATACAAATCCTAGCAAAATGAAATTGAGATCTGAGTACCATTCCTGTGTATATGGAGAAGCTCTTTCAGCTTCCTCATCGATTCCCTTCAAGTATGAATACTTATCTTGCCCAATCTTCCATAAAGGTTTGTCTGGAATCATTCCAGAAGTGTGGGTCAATAGATTTTCAATAGTCAATTTTCCTATGTTCTTAAATTCTGGGAAAAGATTAAGGCTTGAAATTGTGTCCTTGAGAGTAATTTCACCCCTGTCAA
This sequence comes from Methanobacteriota archaeon, assembly GCA_017857235.1. Taxonomy (GTDB): domain Archaea; phylum Thermoplasmatota; class Thermoplasmata; order Thermoplasmatales; genus JAFMDN01. The sequence continues at coordinate 19,262 of JAFMDN010000010.1, read as the reverse complement.
GAAGTATTAATGTCAGGGGGAGAGTGGCTAGAACTTTTGTAAGGGATGCAAGATCATAAACTGTCTGAGAGGAATAACTGAACCCTAATTCAGTTATTGACCCATCGTAACAATTTATAATTTCCTCTCCCTTATAATTAACAAGCAGTGTGTAACCCATTGCCGCCATTTTGTATTTCTTTAAGATTTCAGAATAGCAATCCATATAATGCAATTGTTGATCTATATAAAAGGTTGTTCAAATGATAAAATTAGGGCTGGACCAGTTTAAAAATATCTATGGAAAAATTGCACTGGTTACCAATGCAACTGGTGTGGATTCCAATCTTATCTACAATTTTGATAAGCTGGAGAATGTTTCTCTGATATTTACTCCCGAGCAAGGCCTATACGGGACGATGCTTGATGGTGAAAGCATAGGTGATTCATATATAAAAGGAATAAAAGTAAGGTCGCTTTATGGAAGCATTAAATCTCCTAGAGATGAAGACTTAGATGGAATAGATGCTATAGTTTATGATATAGAGGATGCAGGGGTAAGGTATTTCACATACATTTCTACCATGAAGCTGGTAATGGAAAGTGCTAAAAAGAATGGGATCAGGATGATTGTATTGGACAGGCCAAATCCAATAAGGGCTGATGAAATTTATGGTCCTATCTTGCCAGAAAGCAATTTAAGCTTTGTAGGAATTGAAAGTATTCCAATTAAGTATGGCATGACACCAGGTGAATTGGCATTATTTTTTAATAGAAAAATAAATGCTGAAATCGAAATAAAATCAATGGAAGGTTACAGTAGGTCCATGTGGCACGAAGATGCTTTGAACTATTATGTCCCTCTTTCTCTACATCTTCCTACAATGGAATCCGTGGTAAACTATCAGGCTTTCTGTTTATTGGAAGCCACGAATATTTCCGTTGGTAGAGGAACCCCATCTCCATTCATGCAATTTGGCGCTCCTGGATTAGAAAAGGTAGAAACTGATGTTGAAGGAATCAAACTAAGGCATGTAAAATTCAGGCCAATGTATTCATTATATTCGGGGGAGTTAATTGATGGATATTACGTTCATATATTGGACAGATCAAAATATGACCCTTTCAAATTGGTATTTGATATAATGAAATCTTATAATAAATTGGAAATAAATAAAAAGAAAATGGACCTATTGCTTGGAGATGATTCGATTTATAATTATATAAGCGGATCAGTGACGTATGAAGAAATTCTAGAAAAATGGAATTCTCAATTAGAAAAATTTAATGAAATAAGAAAAAAATTCCTTATTTATTCATAGAGGTAGCATGCCACATAATGCTTGTCCCCTTTTTCAATCATCTTAGGTCTTGAATTTCTGCACCTGTCCATTACAAAGGGACACTTTCTGGCAAAACTACACTCATTTTTTCCTTCATTATTATACTCTCCTGCCAGTGCCTTAGGCTCAGAAGTATCCCATTTCTTTTTTGGATCGGGGATAGGTATGGAATTAATTAATGTTTGGGTATAAGGGTGAAGGGGGTTATTTACGAGTTCAGTTGATTCAGCAATCTCAACTATCTGACCTAAATGCATAACTGCAATTCTATCTGAAACATATTGTGTAACCGCTATGTCGTGAGATATAAATAATATGGAAGTTCCAAGTTTTAATCTTGATTCCAATAAGATGTTAAGCACATCTGCCCTTAGAGAGACATCAAGCATTGAGACCGGTTCATCTGCCACAAGGAATTCTGGATTTGTTATGATGGCCCTTGCTATGCCTACCCTCTGACGCTGTCCCCCGCTTAATTGATTAGGATATTTCGCAAGGTACTGCTCTGGTGGTGTCAGACCAACCATCTCAAGTGTATCCATGACTTTTTCAATTACGTCCCTTTCCTTTACATTTTTATTGAATACTTTGTATGGTGTGGAAATTATTTTGTATACCGATTGAACTGGATTGAGAGAGCCATAGGGATCTTGAAATATCATTTCGGTCTTTTCCCTAAATTTAAATATCTCTCTTTTGTCCATGCTGAGAATATCTTTACCCTTGAAAAGTATCCTACCCCCCTCCAGATCCAGTAGCCTAAGAACAGCTAATCCGAGGGTAGTTTTCCCTGAACCACTTTCTCCTATTAATCCAAGAATTTCTTTCTCACCTATGGATAGATTAACATCATGAAGAGCATAGACACGCTTCTTTTTTCTTCTTATTATTCCCTGTGTATTGGTGAAAATTTTTGTCACATTCTCAAGTTCAATTACTGAATTCATCAAGATCACCCGTAGAGATGGCAGGATACCTCATGATCCTGTCCGATTGATATTAAATCAGGTTCGACCTCATGGCATTTATCAAATGCCTTATTGCAGCGAGGTGCAAATGGACACCCTTTTATGGGTTTAGAAAGATCAGGTGGTGTACCCGGAATTCCCTTTATTTTCTTATCTTTCTGAATACTTGGAATAGAGTTCAAAAGGGCTATGGTATAGGGATGTTTTGGATTATAGAATAATTCTTCAACAGGTGCATTTTCAACTACTTTACCAGCATACATAACATAAACCCTATCTGCAATATTAGCGACAAGTGAGATATCATGGGTAATGAATACAAGTGAAATCCCCAATTCATCCCTCAATTTCAGAAGCCTTGCCATGATTTGCCTCTGAACTACCACATCCAGAGCTGTGGTAGCCTCATCAGCAATTACAAGAGAGGGCTCACATGCTAAGGATATTGCTATGTTAACTCTCTGCTTCATTCCACCGCTAAGCTCATGCGGGAATGAATTTTTCACTGAAGGATTCAAGCCAGCGACTCTCAATAGCTCATCAACTCTTTTTAGTGCTGTCTCTTGGTCGTATCCATGCTCAAGCATAGTATCCATTATCTGCTCTTCTATCCTTGTTACAGGATTTAGGGCATTCATACTCCCCTGAAATATCATTGAAACTTCTTTCCATCTGTATTTCCTTAAGCCTGAGGGCTTCAATTTAAGTACATCTATATCAGTTTTACCATGGTATATTATCTGGCCGGAGGTTATCTTTCCAGGCGAATCAACTAATTTTAAAAATGTCATGGCCAGAGTTGATTTACCACACCCGCTTTCACCAACTATCCCCACTATTTCCTTTTTATTTATTCTTAGATTTATACCTCTGACAGCCTTTACGACCTTCTCCCTTAATCTGTATTCTACATTAATATCCTTTACTTCTAGAAGTGGTTCATTCATCACTGACCACCTCTTGAAGGCTGAGTCAGTTCATAAATTGCGTTTCCGAGGAAGTTAGCTCCAATGCCAAGGGCTACAATGCCAAGACCCGGTGGAATAAGCCACCACCAGGCATTGTAAACAATACCGTCCTCAGCCTCAAACCAGTAAAGCATTGTCCCCCAATTTACAGATCTTAGGTCGCCCAGACCAAAAAATGCTAATCCCGCTTGGGCAACAACTCCTCCAACTGCCAGGAAAATCACATTAATAAAAATTATAGGAATAAGATTTGGTATAATATCTCTGAAAATTATCTGAAAGCCAGATAATCCTGATAGTTTAGAAGCTAGAACATATTGTCTTTGCTTTAGGGATAGTGTCTGTGATCTTATTACCCTTGATAGAAATGGCCATGATAATATCGAGAGAACAAGGATAGTCGTTTCAAGAGTTGGTGGAAGAAAAGCTGAAAGAATTACAAGTAGAGGAAATCCGGGTATAACAAGGAGTACATCAACTATTCTCATTAATACGTTATCCACCTGTCCTCCAAAGTATCCAGCTGTAACCCCCACAAGGACTCCAATAAAGGCAGAAATTATGGCTATGCTAAATCCAACAAATAAGGAAGTTCCTGTACCTAAAAGGAACCAAGATAAAACATCTTCACCGAGATAATCCGTTCCCAGGAGGTGTTGTCTAGTTGGCGGTTGGAATGGTGGTGCATTGGTGTTAAAGGGATTGTAAGGCGCAGCAAAATAGCCAATAATAGCAATCAGTACCAGTAAAAATAAAATCGAAAGTCCTGTCAGTGCTTTTCTGTGATGAAGCAATTTCTTCATAAAATCCTTAAACCTGTTGAATTGAGAGGAACTTCTCAATATTTTAATAACTTCCTCTTCTCTATCGCTCATTTTAAAACCACCCTTGGATCAAGATACGCATAAATCAAATCTACGGCAAAATTTGCCAGAATTACTGTTAAAGTAATTATTAAGAATATGCCCTCAATAAGAGGATAATCACTAACAGTGACTGCAGTATAAAGCGCATATCCTATACCGGGGTATGAGAAGACCTCCTCTACTAAAAAGGCACCACCTACTATGCTGGCGAAAGCTAACGCTATACTTGTTGTTACCGGTAGCATAGCATTCTTATTTACGTATCTCTTTCTAATAGTCTTAACGGAAAGACCCTTTGCCTTGGCCAATAGAAGATAGTCCTCATCAAGTATAGTAACTACAGTATTTCTCATCAAAAGGGCAAAGCCCGGAAATGTAGTAATAACAAGTGTTATTATAGGCAAGGCCGAATGCCATAGTACCGACTCTATAAAAGGTAAATTAAATCCTGGAGATACAGTGATGCTGTAAGCCTGGGCTACAGGAAACAGGTGCCTCCCATTTATGGTAATCATTACTGCAAACACAAGTTGAAAAATAAGTGCAAGCCAGAAATATGGCAAAGATGTAAGACCTATTGAAATTGCCTGAAGAAAATTATCTGCAAATCCCCTTTTCCATCCAGAATAAGAACCTAAGATAACTCCTATAACAACTGAGATCAACATTGCAGTTCCCAAGAGGAATAGGGTCCAAGGGAGTCTTGAGGCAATTATCTGATTAACAGTTTCAGGATAAAAATAATAGGAAGGTCCTAAGTTTCCATGTAGAATATCATTCCAATATCCTATATACTGTTGCCACAAAGTTCCCTTTAAATTGAGTTCGCTTTCAATCAATTTCAATTGATTGGGATTAAAATTGCCAGCGTATTTTGTTATTAAAATCAACAATGCAGGATTCCCCGGCACCATTCTGGGAAGCAAAAAATTTAATGTAATAGCAACAAAGAGTGTTATTAACATGTATATAAATCTTCTGATAATGTAACCCAAGGTTACCATATATTTCTTGATTAGAATATCCCATAATAAATTTATCAAATTAATTATAGCGATATTTAAATTTTATATATTGACCCTTTGTTCAATTTGGAAAATTTACCCAATTTTTTAATTTCTGAAAATTCAATAAAACTGCTAGAGAATATACCTTTCCATTTGCTGTTTTCAATCATGTATAATTCTTGGTAAACCCCATAATTGGCATCAGGGGAAGATTCTGTTATAGCGTATAATTCTGACTTGCCACTCTTGTCAACATAAAGAAGCAAAAGATTGGCGGTGCTTATTATGAAACCCATTTTCAGAGAAATATCGATGGATTTCCTTATTTTAGATTCTATATCCCCTTCTAGAGAAGCTAAAAACCTGAGAAATACAAGTGAATCATTTTCTAACTTATAATTTTTTAATCCAATAAAGTTTGCAATTTTTTCCTTATTAAACCAGCCATTATGAGCAAGATAAAAATCCCCCTCGACCGTGGACAGGTGAAAGGGATGGGAATTGTGAATACCCATTGGCTCATTGGGGGCGGCATTTCTCATGTGAAATATTATTTTTCCATCTTTAATTTCTGGTTGGGAAGATTCACAAAGGGGACTTGATGTTCTATAATAGAAAATTTCCCTATCAGTTAAATTAACGAAGCCCCACCCATCCTTATGATCTTTAGGTAAATTCTCTGATAATCTGCGAAGAGGATCGTTACAAGAAATCAATTTTGCCACTTCAAAAATTTCGTGGAAATCTTCTTTGAAACCTCCGTCAAGCATGAACATTCTGCACATGGTTATTCTATTGATAATTTCTATAAATTACTTAAAGTAATTCGTGCTTAACTTATAATGCTCGTATCTTATGCTATAAGGAGTAAGGATGGTAGAATAATAGATGGAGAGTCCCATGAAATACCACTCCCTCCAGCATCAAATATGAAAATACCATCCACCTATTACGCTTACAAGATTTTAGGGAAAGAAAGAACCTTAAAGACATTATTTAGAATAGATCAGGAATTTTTGAACATATATGGAGATCCGCTTTTCTTATTCTCAAAAGGCGAATTTGAATCTTTACTTTCAGATTATCTGGGTGATCTGAAATTTGTGTATTATGATAAAAACATGCTATGGGATGAAAAGTATCATCCAGATTGGATGATAGGAGACAAAGAATACTGTTATGGTGCTCCAGTAGAACCTTATACCATAGATGAAAACTGTATAGGAGGTTACCATAAGGGAGAACATTCCACGGGATCTCTTTTGGAAAGGGAGTTCAAATTGATAAGGAAAGAATCAAAAAACACAAATTCAAAAGATGGAAATTATAGCATAATTTCTAGGGAAATTAAGCTTAAAGATGTGATATCTCATATACTCAGTATATCATGTAATTTTTCTGCTGAGCTTTTATTGAGATATTCTTCGCAGCAAGAAAACGATGAAAAAACCTGGATTGGGGCTGCAAACAACGTCTCAAAATTTCTAATAAATATGGGATTAGATTCGTCTCAATTTGAAATAAGAGATGGTTCCGGCCTTTCAAGAACAAATCTGTTTACAGCATCAGAACTTTCGAACCTGATGTTTAAGATTTTTACTTATGATAGAGAATTTGTCTATTATTTACCAGGACCTGGGAAGGGAACTCTCTCGAATAGGTTGGATGATATCAAAGATTATGAAATCTATGCTAAAACAGGGACCATAAGATACATAAGTTCACTTACTGGGGTGTCACTTAGCAGAGAGTTAGCATTTTCATTTATTGCATATGGGAAGGAACCAACGGAAAAGAGGGAAGAGGCCATTGACAAGTTGCTAAGTAAAATACTTTCTAAAATTTAGCTATAAATTGAGAAATATCAATAACTTTTTCATCTTTTTTTAAGTTAATATAACATATTGGACACATGGTAATTATATAATCTGCTTCAGTTGATTTCAGCTCAATAAATCTCTTTTCTGATATTTTATTTGTCAGATTAGGAAATAGAACCTCATCTGGCCCACCGCAACAGAAGGTCCTTTCGTTGAAATGGATTGGATTTATTATCCTTACATCACTTAAAATATCATAGTATTTCCTATATTTTTCTCCGTATCTTTCAAGATGACAGGCCTGATGGATTGTTACAGTACCAGAAAAATTAGCCTTTTTGTTAACAAGATCCAGATAGAATATTACCTCGAATGGAAAATTAACATAATCCTTAATCTGATATTTTAGTAATGTATATGTATGCGGATCAATAGTAACTATTTTTTTTATATTTTTTGATTTGAAAAAATTAACAAGCCAATTTGCGTAACTGGTAAATTCTTTTTCAAACCCAAATTCTAAAAGCATTGCACCCGAATAGGGCTCTTCCTCCCCCAAATACCTCAACTCAACTCCAGATTCTGCAAGTACTTTGTATATATTCAAAAGAATATTATTGAATTCTTCAACTTTTTCTCTTTCAAGAAATATCTTAAGGAGGGAACCTTTGAATCCCAATTTACTGAAGGTAGGGGAGAATTTTTTCAGCAATCCTTCACCCAACTTTTCTCTCATTTTAGCTACGGCTGAATTGTATGGCATCAATTGATACATTCTGGCTGTATAAAACAGATATTCCGATTGTTCATTGAACTTTAAACCTTTACTCCATAATGTGGATCCTTTGCCAATATTCAAAGGGTCCTTGTATTTCATTATATTTTCTGCTATGAACTTAGCTAAGGGATCCTTTTTACTTGACCTTAACTTTAATTTTTCTGAAATTTCTCCAGCACTAATACCTGCTGGACATACATAAAGGCAGGCATTGCAATGTAGGCATGAATTAAATGAATCTAATACTTCTTCTTCTCCAATATCATTCTTAATTAATTCTTTAGCTAAATTTACCCTACCTCTTGCTCCAAAGTACCCTCGAAAATCTGCGGCTTCAAGAGTCGGGCATACTGCATCACAGAATCCGCAATTTATACATCTTGATACATAAATGTCAAGTGATTCATTCATAAATCGAATACCTTCCCAGGGTTCAATATATTTTTAGGATCTAAGATCTTCTTAATGGATTTCATAATTTCCATGTTTACAATGCTTTTCTTGTAAATAAATTCTCTAATTAGGAGTTCCTTTTTCTCAAATCCGATACCATGTTCAGCTGATACGGAACCATTATGCCTTAAAGCAATATCGCCAAATTCTTCTAGAAATTTCTCAGCCTTTTTCATTTCTTCATTGGAATTGATATTTGTGAAAACATTAGCATGTATGTTACCGTCTCCAATATGTCCAAAAAGTGAAATTTTTAATCCAAATTTCTCAATTAGATCCCGAGTCTCATTCAGGGCTTCAGGAACTTCTGAAGATGGGACAACAACATCCCCAATTATAATGTATTCTCCCTCCCTCTCTCTTTCATTTAGAAGGGAGGAATAAAGACCCTTTCTAGCCTTATATACAACTTCGGATTCTTCAGCGTTCAATGACTTTATTCCTGTTGGATTGGAGTTTTTTATTATCTGTATGAATTTTTCATATTCATTTCCAGATAATATGGGGATGTCAATTATGAGAAGTACCTCAGACCCATCCGGTACTGGAATACCAGATATCCTTGAAATAATGTTCATGGAAATTTTATCAGTAAATTCAGCGCTTAATGGATTAAGACCACGTTCCTTGATTTGATAGATAGCTTTTCCCATATCTTCAGCTTTTCTGAAAAATACCATTATTCTCGTAAAATTTTCAATTCTAGGAACAATTTTCAAATAAGCATCGAAAATAATTCCAAGAGTTCCCTCTGCTCCAACAAATAAGGATGTAAGGTCATAACCTGCACTTCTCTTCAGTATTTTGCCTCCAGTCCTAATTATTCTACCGTCCGCTAAAACGATTCCTAATCCAAGAATCCATTCTTTTGTTGAACCATAATATGTACCTCTGAGTCCGCCGGCATTTGTAGAAATTGTCCCCCCAACTGTTGAGGCCAAAGAGCTGGCAGGATCTGGAGGATATAAAAATCCCTTTGATTGTAGATATGAGTTTAAATCATCTATTCTTACACCTGCCTGAACATGAACGTACCTATCTCCACCAGAGAATTCAAGTATCCTATTGAGTCGTAGCATGCTGATTACCACAGAACCCTTAAGTGAGATCGAGGATCCAGTAAGTGAAGTACCACCGCCTCTTGCCACTACTTTGATATTCTCCTCATAACATTTGGTGAGAATCTCAGAAATCTCATTTTCATTTTTTGGAAGGACAACAGCAATAGGTAGCTCCCCCGTAAAATATGATGCATCACGAATATAGGGTATTACATCTTCCCTCTTTGAGAGGAAATCAATATTTTTAACTGTCAGATATTGTAATAAATCCATCTATACTCAATGGGAAACAAAGAAATAATTTTATTGTTAACAAAATTCGAAAATTATTAAAAAATTTAATCTAACTTTATCGAAATTTTTACAATAAAATCATATCTTATATGCAAAATATTATATTCCGACATTGTATTTGTATTTTGGAGAGGTCAATATGTTAAAATTTAATAAAAAGGAAAAAGCATTGCTTAGTTTATTGGCTGTTGGCTTGATGATGATGGTTCCTCTGGCATTTATGATGCCAGTTCATGCACAAACAGCGCCCAATGGAACCTTCATTTGGGGAACACCTGTTTCGACACCAGTAACAACTTTGAACCCATTGACAGCAACAAATCTCGCTGGGGAAGCCACGGGAATTATGTACCCAAGCCTTCTTTATTCATTATCTGATGGAAGCCTAGTACCATATCTTGCTGAGAATTACACTGTAAATTCAAATGGAACTGTGTACACATTTTATTTGAATCCCAATGCTGAATGGTTCAACGGTACAACTGAGGTAGGACCAATAACAGCAAATGATGTTGTGTTCACATTCAAGGTAATAACAACCAATACCACTCTTGACGCCTATGGAGTCCACACATTCCTAAAGAGTGTAGTTGCCCTGAACAATGAAACTGTGCAATTTACACTCACATCACCAACTGTTATGGCGTTGACATATCTTTCCACACAACCCATAATACCAGCGGTGTGGGGCACTTATGTACAAAATATATCACAGATTGGATCATATACCAATCTTGACATAGGACACGAAATTCAGGCAGGACCGTTCCTTCTACAATCTGTGACGGAGACAGCGCTAACATTTACAGCCAATACACACTTCTGGCTTGGAAGTCCTCATGTAGCAACATTCATAATTGAACCATTCAAATCAACTTCTTCTATGACTTTATCATTTGAGAATGGGCAAATAGATGCTGAATATCCAGCCATTAGCGACTATTATGCCTTGAAATCTATGCCAAATGTGGTAAATGTAATTTATAAGATGCCATGGGGATACTTCCTCTGGGACAATACTCAGCAGGCACCTTTCAATAACACAGATTTCAGAATTGGATTGGCATATGCAATAAATAAAACAGAAATAATGCAAAAAGCTGAAGATGGAATTGGAGGCGCCCCATCATTTGGCGGCGAACCATGGACAAATTATTCTTGGTGGGCTCCAAATCTACCTTACTATCATTACAATACAACCCAAGCAATAAATTATTTCAAGATGGCAGGACTAGTTCAGAAGGGAGGATTCTGGTATTATCCCAATGGAACTATGGTGAAGTTAACCATAATAGAGCCAGATATTTCTGATTGGATGACTGCTGCATCATTGATCACAAATGATCTGTCATCTATAGGATTTTCAGTCACCTATTCAGTAATCCCAATAGGAACATGGGCAACCGATATATTTGCAACCAAGAATTGGACAGAACTCAGCTACTTTGGTGCAACTCCTTCATTCTCCAATCCTTGGTATGTACTATGGGATCTTTATGATTATCAAAGCTTTTGGGATAAGGATATAACACACTGGTCAAATGCAACAGTCAATCAGCTATTGAACGAATCCTTTACGATGGCATCCAACTATACTGGAATGTTAAATCTGCTTTTCAAGGCGCAGTATATAATAGCCAACCAGGTTCCAATGGTTCCAATTGGAGATATAGGAAACTATTATGCATACAATTCACAGAAAATAACAGGTTTTAAAACGATCGATACACCAACAGGCATTATAAATCTGCTTTCTATCAGTGTTCCATCTACAACTTCTACTACCACAACCACAACATCTTCATCACATAATAATACGACTTCATCAACCATACCTGCATATGTGTATGGAATAGTTGCAGTGGTTGTTATAATAATTATAGCAGTCCCAGTAGCCTACGTTGTATCTAGGAGAGGAAAATCTAAGAAGGAAGAAGAAGAGAAAGAAGAAGAAAAGAAACAATAATCTATTCCTTATTCTTTATTTTTTTATTTATTTTTAATTAATAATTTATTTATTATTTTCAACTTAAATCAGAATAATAATTTAAGGCGCATGCTATACAGAGGTATGCTTTATCTCTCTGTCGATGGCGGTGCCACAAAAACTGTTGCCGCACTATATAATGAGGACGAAATTTTTAAGGTATCCATAGGAGGACCATCAAATTTCAGAAATATAGGTATAGGCAATTTCAAAAGAAATATAAAAACAGTGGTTTCTAAAGTGATAAAAGACGTTGATCCAGAAAAAATAGATTTGGTTACATTTGCTCTGGCAGGAATTAAGGATTCTAGGGAATCAACAGAATTGATCACAAGCAACATAAAGGGCATATTTAAGTTCAAAAGAATGGATTTTTTCAATGATGGGGAGGCTGCATTTTATTGTAGATTCCCAGATGGAGAAGGAATTATACTGGCACCAGGCACAGGTATGGTATCATACGGTATATGGAAGGGAAATAAAGTAAGATCTTCGGGTTGGGGATGGTTCTTAGATGACGAGGGGGGTGCTTTCTTTATAGGTAAGAGAGCATTGCAGGAATCTGTAAAAGTGTGGGATGGAAGAAGTGGGAACGATTTATACAAAGAAAGTCTCCTACCAAACAGGTTGAAGGACTTCTATGGTATCCAGGAGGAAAGGGGTATAATAAACAAGGTCTATAAAACGAAGATAGACATAAGGGAAATTGCATCAATTGCCCCCATTGTTTCAGGTCTAGCCTCAAAAAATGATCCTCTTGCATTGGATATAATGAAAGAGGCAGCAAAAGAATCTGTTACTACAATAATTTCTACATATAATAAATTTAATCGTCCAGTTGGTATAAAAATAAGTGGTTATGGAGGGGTATTCAGGTCAGGTAGGTGGTACATAGATATGATATTCAATGATGTAAAAAATAGAATTCCAAGTTCTGAGATTTTGGACCCATTTTTCGGTTATGAGGCAGTTATAGGGTCGATAGTAATGAATCTTATGAACAGTGGATATACAATAGATATGGAGGAAATTAATAAATTTAGGGTAATGCTGAATTCAAAAATAAATGAGATACCAGCTTATGAAAGAAGGAAGTATCTATTTATGGATTAGATTTTTTCCCTAGCATACGATGTTGATTTACATTTTCATAAATGGAAAAGGAAGATAAAGATGAATTTGGACCTCAATAAAAATCTATTATGGAATAAATCGATGCTTTAATATTTTCATATTTATCTCCACCTGAGTTAATATAACCTATTTCTTCATTCAGAAGTCCTGTATCAACAGGTACGCCTGTTGAAAGGTATACACACCTCTTTCCTTTACACAGTTCATTTATTTTTTTATAATTGCCATTAATGTGTAGGTTTTTTCCCACAAATATAATTTGACTTGGAGTTTGTTCCTCCTGTGAGAGAATTACATTCACTCCAATGGATTTTAAATCATTAGCAATTCTTTCAAGTATCGGTATCATGTATTTGGAAGGTGAAAGGTTGAAGATCTGAATAATAGAATTCGGATCAAGTTTCAATTCTTTAAACCAGGTAGGTGCTCTTGAAGAAATCCACTCCATTACCTCAGGAGGGGGCCTAATCTTGCTTGCATTTTCTATATACAGGTTCTCAATCCTTCTAAGTCTTGAACTGTTATCACTTAAATCTTTTTTTAAACTCTCATAAATATCAAGAGCTAAATCTGGGTCAACGCATTCTATGACATCCGCACCAGCAGCAAAAGATAGTTTTGCTATCTCCTCCGGATTGTAGTTATTTCTAATGGCTTTCATATCCATGGAGTCTGATATTATTACCCCTTTGAAATTCAAATCTTCCCTCAGAAAAGTATGCCACTTTTTGGATAGTGATACCGGATAGTCTGTATCAAAAGACCGAAAAACAATGTGAGTCATCATGATGCTTTTTACACCTGCTTCTATAGATTTAATAAAAGGATACATGGTATTAAGTATAGAATCCCAGGACCTTTTATCAACGGGCAGGGTCACATGGCTATCCTCCATTACAGAGCCGTGTCCAGGAAAATGTTTGGATGTTGCAGATACTCCATATTTCTGCAATCCTTGTATAAAATTATAACCGTGAAGTGCAACCTTCGCAGGATTATCACCAAAAGACCTCTCCATAACTATATAGTTATCTGAATTGTTCATGACATCCAGTACGGGAGCAAGGTTCCAATGAAATCCTAGCTTTTTTAATTCATATCCCGTAGCCATTCCAGCGTAATAGGTGAATTTTGGATTATCAAATTTTCCAAGGAGGTAATTTCCTGGAGAATAATTTATCTCCCTTAATCTTGCTACATTCCCCCCTTCTTGATCAACTGCTAAAAGTGGTTCCTTAATTTTAAATTCTTTAGTATAAAGATCATTTATTGTTTTAATTAGAAGTTTAAGCTCTTCAAGGTTTGAAAATTCATTTCCCATTATTATTACTGAAACGGGCTTTATTTTCCTTAGAAGAGATTTGGACTTTTCAATGTCATTGGGGTAGATTCCAATTTGCATAAACCGTCCTGAATCCATATATATTAATTTGAAACGGGGAAATCAATATTTTGATATGATGATAAGCATTCTAAAATCTAGTAGAAATAGATAAATCTAATAAATCATCACTCCTTTCTAATAGCATGAGGATTTTTTCTGCGATGTCGGGGACATCCACTGATGGGATTTCATATGTTATTTTTGACATAGATAAAGAGTTCAAGTTTAATATTATCAAAAATGGCCATAAATCGTATAGTAAAAAAATAAAGACGAAACTGCTCAACATTGCAGAATCCAGAATTGTTGATAAGGTAGAAATTGCTAAATTGCATTGGGAATTGGGAAAGATCTTAAAGGATATTTATGAAAAAGAGAGCATCAGTTGTGACTTGGGTGTTTTTTCCGGTCATACTATTTATCACGATGGACCAAGGAAAATAACTTTGCAGATTGGTGATGTTACATTATTGAATTACAGTTCCAAGATTCCCGTGGTGACTGATTTACGATATTCAGACATAGCAGCAGGTAATCAAGGGGCACCTCTAGTTCCTTTTGCAGATTCCATAATATACGGGAAGGACAAAATAATTCTAAACATTGGCGGTATTTCAAATATAACCGTAACCGGAGATAGGCCTTATGGTTTTGACAGCGGTCCAGGAAACATGTTGCTGGACCAGGCCATGAGATTTTTTTATAGAAAAGATATGGATTTCGAAGGCGAATTATCATTGAAAGGGGAGATTTTGGAGGATTTAATAAAAATTTTAAGTAAGGACAATTTCATTTCAAAGAAACCGCCCAAGAGTACTGGTAGGGAAAGGTATGGTCGTGAATTTTTTGAAAAAATCATAGAATATTCAAAAAGGGAAAATCCAGATAAAAAGGATATAATTGCAACTTTGGCATATTTTACCTCATATTCGATATACAAAAACATAGTTAATTTTATTGGAAATTGGAAAAATATGGAAATAATATGCGCAGGAGGCGGGTGTAAAAATAAAGGTATTATAGAAAGGTTAGAAATATTACTTAACAAAAAAATAATAATGTCTGATAATTTAGGAGTTCCATGGGATGCTAGGGAATCACTTGCCTTTGGCATCATTGCATACTTATCATTGCTAATGGAACTTGGGATAGATAATAAAGGAATATTGGCATATCCATATGGTAAAATCACTATTGCTTCCATGGAAAAATCTATTCTTCAATTAAAATAATACCAGCCAGGATTAAAAAGCATTAAATCGATGAATGGATTATAATTGAAGATAAATGAATAACTCTAATGAATCTTCTAAAAAGGATAATAGTAAAATACCATGGGCAGCCATGGTTGCCCTTGGTATGGGAATGCTTGTTTATGGTGTTGCCGAGAGTTTTGGTCCAGTGGTTGCAATTCTACAAATAATACCATCAAATCTGGCATTCCTTGGCTATAGTTTGCCCTTCATAGCAGGAGGTATCGGAGCATTTATGGCCGGTATACTGGCTGATTATACAGGAAGAAGAACATCTTTCATGATAACAATGGCATTATTGTTAATTGGCCTTGCTCTTTTTGTAATAAACTCGCACAGTGTCCCAATACTCCTTTTGTCATTTACTCTTGTAGGTATAAGCGCCATTGGTCTGGAAAGTCCCATATTAGCAATGATGGCCGAACAATCCAGCGCAAAAAACAGAGGAACTCTTTTGGTAATCACACAAAACTTTGGAAATCTAGGGGTAGCAATAGTTTTCATACCAGTAGTTTTGGGATTAACCCAGCTTCAGGATGAAACTGCAATTGCTCTCATGTTTATAGGGCCCATAATTGCATTAATTATCTCATGGTTACTAGTTGAGGAAAGCCTGCCATGGAGTGCCACAAAGAAGAAAGTAAACATAAGTGTAGAGGAAGCGTGGAAAGCTAAAGATGGAAATGTAGAAAATGTAAAACCCACTGGGGGTCTAGGATTAAGATTCTTCATACTTATATTGATAGGAATAGCTCAGGATGTGGCTTTTGTTTACATAACTTACGGTGTAGGATATGCATTCTTCCCATCCATGGAGAGCTGGATCCCCCTTATTGGTGGATTCACCATGGTAATTGTGGGTATCGTGTCAGCACTCCTTGTTGTTCCAAAAATTAACAGGAAGACCTTCGCAGTATTAAGTTACGCGTTACTGGTATTGCTTTGGATAGCTCTCTGGATTTATTACGATATTACAAAGGAAACAACTGGATTTATACTTCTGGCGATCTTAACCATGCTTTTCATTCCCGTTGAAATCACCTGGGGGGTTAGGGCAATTCTTGAGCCTGAACTATTCTCAACTGCCAGGAGAGGGATTTACATTTCAATCGTAAGGATGGTCGTATGGGTTTCAGCAGGTGTGATTACTGGAATATTGACCGCAGGAATAATTAGCTTTACATTCAACGCGGCCATGGCTATTACAACTTTCATATTTGCGTTAGGACTTTTGGCTACAATACTATGGCAAGCCAAAGGATTTGAAACAAAGGATAAAAGTCTTGCAGGATTGGATCACGAATAATTTTTTTATTTTTAATTAAAGCGCCGCCGACCGGGCTCGAACCGGTGACCTCCCGGTTAACAGCCGGGTGCTCTACCCACTAAGCTACGGCGGCAAAGTATTTCCTAATAGGCATTCCCTATATATTATTTTTTAAGCACCTGCTAAATTATTTGGAGAATAAATAATACCAATTATAGATTACATGCTTCGGATATTCAGAAAGGTAATGACGGTCTCTTTAATAACGGATTATTTAATTTCAACAAGTAGTCCAATTACACATATAAAAAAATCCAGAATCTAAATCTATTTGATTAATGTCTGAGGCAATAATAAGATTGATATCTCTAGAGTTTTTACATAAATAGTTGGATTAAAATGTCCCATGAATCAAATTATGATGAAAAAACCGGTTGGAATAATTTTAAATTACTTTTATTAAATTCAGGTCTTTCAAGAACAGGATTTGCAGCATTCAACCTTATAATTATATGGATCATGCTTAAAGAAACTGGTTCACCCCTAATTTCCGGCTTAAGTGACGGTTTAATATCCCTGCCTCTATTGTTTAGCTTTATAGTTGGGGCATATTTAGACAAGCAAAAGAAGGTTAAGCACATCGGTATCCTAGCAGGCTTAACTAGGAGTTTATCACTCCTAGGCTTAGTATATGCGTTTTTAATACAGAATGTATTCTTGATAGTTGCCTTTGGACTATTTTCATCGTTCATGTTAGGTTTTACATCAGATGTAATTAACTCCATGCGTTCCTTGTTAACAAAATTGTTCTTAGGGGAGACACAATATAAAACCGGTTCCTCTCTTTCCAATACTGTATATTCGTTATCTGAGGCGGTTGGATATTCAATTTCAGGCGTGTTACTTACCTTTGGATATTTGAATTCCATCAACATAATTTTCATAATATTTATTCTTGCAGTTATCCCCATAATACTTTTGAAAGAAAAGGAAAGGATTGATGTGACTGATACTAAGTTAAATGAAAGTATAAAACAAGGATTAAGATTTATTTTGAATGAAAAATTGTTGAAGGAAATGCTTTTATTAGGTTTCATAGTCAACTTCCTTTTTGGTGCAATGGCTTTACTTTTGATATCTTTAATTCAATTGAAATTAAACCTTTCACCTCTGTTCGTATCAATGGTATTTCTGATGCTCATTGGGGGGATTTCTGCTGGTTCTTACTTTGGGAAATTCATAGGTGGGAAGCTTAGTTTCATGATCTTTCTAACCATGGTATCTAGTTCCATAGTTTTCATGATAACCTCTTTTTTAAAAAATATCTATCTTATTGGAATACTGGTGTTAGCGGGGGGATTTATAATAGGGATTACCAATGTGTTTTTCAGTTATACACTATTGAAAAAAATTCCTCGGGATTTAATAGCAAGAATTATGGGAGCTTTCAATACATTCGGGTTATCAGCTACTGCAATGTCTGGAGTGGTTGCAGGGACAATAATACAAATAGTTGGAGTAAGATATTCCCTTTTAATAATAGGGTCAGTATTGCTAGTTATTTCTCCTTTGGCTATAATATTTAAAGAATTACGCGAGGTGAATGTGCCTAAAAGGGGAAAATAGTAAGCAATTCATAAAAGAATTTATTTAAGACAAAATTGTGGTTCCATGCAGGAAATTGCAAAATACTTGGTGGATCACGGAAACATAAAATTTGGTCATTTCAAGCTGGCATCGGGTAAAGAATCCAATTATTATGTGGATGTTAAGTCCGCATTGCTGAATCCAGAATTTTTAAGAAAAGTATCTAAGGAGGCAGCAAAATTCGTCACCGGAGAGAAGGTTGCAGCAGTTGAACTAGGTGCGGTCCCATTTGGTGTTGGAGTATCACTGGAAACTGGCAAAGAATTAATAATTGTGAGAAAAGAAAAGAAGGAGTATGGACTTGGTAAAGAATATGAAGGGTCCATAGACAACATCTCCCGTATTACATTTGTTGAAGATGTAACAACAACTGGAGGGACCATATTAAGGGCAATCAATCTAATGCGTGAAAAAAAGGTAGATGTGGATAGAGTTATTGTGGTCGTGGATAGAAATGAAGGTGCAAGGGAGAATCTAAAAAACATTGGAGTTGAATTGTATCCCTTGATTGAAATGGATCAGTTAAAAAAGGAATTGGGTTTCTAAATTCACTCTTTCAAATAATTTAATAAATCAATCAGCCTCATTAAGCTTGGGGTTCCGGTCATCAATAGAGCCAGGAAAGAAGCCTCGATCAGCTCATCTCTGGTTGCTCCGGATTTAAGTGCAAGATCAATGTGATAGGGTAAGCACCATTCACATCCAGTTGCCAAAGCCAGTATGACCATTATTATTTCTTTAGTTTTAGTATCCAACTTTCCATCCTTGAGGGATTGATTAACCAATTCTCCGAAAGGTTTCATCAAGTCAGGTCTTTCCTTTGAAAGTCTCTGAAATAGTTCATTTACCTCATTAATTTTCTTATGCATTTCATCATTCATTTATCCCACCTCACTTTCTGAGTTTTTATGAAAATTTTCGATCGCCTTAATTATAATCTTTTTTGTTACCATGATATTAAAGTAACTCATGGAAAAGAAATGAATTTCTATATGTTTTATGACAAAACGTAGAGATATGATGACATATTTTTTAGTTTCTTCATTTCCCCCA
>JAFMDN010000001.1 GCA_017857235.1 Methanobacteriota archaeon | reverse complement strand
TTCTCTCAGAATCTCCAATAAAAAATGCCTTTTCTGGGCAGTCTGCCAGAAGTAGTGCTTTAATGAAAATTTGGGCATTTGGTTTTGGGGATCGGACATCCTCAGCAGTTATTATATAATCGAAATCATCCAATATTTTAAGAGCTGAGGTTGTTCTAATGGTATATTCA
The DNA here is from genome assembly GCA_017857235.1 of Methanobacteriota archaeon. Taxonomy (GTDB): domain Archaea; phylum Thermoplasmatota; class Thermoplasmata; order Thermoplasmatales; genus JAFMDN01. The sequence continues at coordinate 88,715 of JAFMDN010000001.1, read as the reverse complement.
AAATCAGCATCAGTGACCATAACTATATTTATTCTTCTTGATTTTATGAACTTTATGAACTCATGATAGCCTTCCCTTAATTTAAGATTTTTGCAATGTATGTTATAGTAATATTCAATGTCATCATAGCTCAATTGAATTCCAAAATTTTCTTTTAGAATTTCCGCGTTTATTTCCATGAAAGTCTTAAAGTTGTTTTCCCGTTCTATAAGTTTTTGGTGTCTTATATTAACAAACTTATCAAGTATTTGTTCTGCAATATGATATTTTCTCCTGATATATTCGAGAAAGATTTCAAGTGCCTCATTTTCTGACTCCGTTGTAGAAATGGTGTTCGAGAAATCAATCAATATTGAGGTCTTCACGGAGCAATAATGATTTAAACAGTAAATATTTTTATTAGATATTTATGAGGGATAGAAGTATGGCCGGGATGGGGTAGCGGTGTATCCTTGGGGACTGTGGATCCCCGGACCCGGGTTCAAATCCCGGTCCCGGCCTCTTTTGATTGGTATAAATCCTTATCATTGATTTTCATGTTTATTTATATACTCCGTGAGGGATTATCATTAATATAAAATTATGTTAATTAATTAAGTAAAATTGTTAATCTCGCATTATAATATTACTGACAACCCTCTCTAAAGAGTTAACAGAGACAGTACTGGAGATTGCCAAGTTAGCGCTATTTGGCCTATCTGCCGAGAAATATCAAAGGATCCGGAGAAAGTGAAAAAACTGACATATCTGTTTTTGTGTATTAGCAGTTCATAGGTCTTGGCTTTTTATCAGGATTTCGCACCTCAAAACCATTCTCTAAATTCACTTTTAATTGGAAAAATAAAGGTCACTTTTTAGAGATAATAAATAGGGTAATATATTATTAACTTTTGAAAGTGATACCTCCGAAAACTCAATAAATCAACACATTTTTGAATTGGATGAGAGCCTTTAACAGTCATCAATGAGAATCCCTGTAATATCTCATGAAAGTAAAGGAATTTTTCAGTTCGCTTTTTCTCTCTCAGATAGATACCATGGTTCAAAATCGATAAAATCGTATATTTTTCGTTACTTGATCTTCTATCCATTTTGCGAGATAAGGTATCAGGTAGTGTAATTTTCCGTCCTTATCTTCGTATCCTCTCAAAACGCTCATCTGGAAGAATTTTTCTTTCAAATTTAGGGTGATATCCCCTGACCTTCCAAGGGAAGATTATTTAATCATTTGATTTATAAAATAATGAATTATATCTCTTATTCTTGTTCGTCTCATCAAGGTATGAGAATAGGGAAACAATATTCAGAAGCAACAAATCATTTTCTAAGTGGGAAGGGGTATTAGGAGACTAGGTGATGGTTTCCCTAGTTCTTGACAAGATTCTCAATCACTCCTCTGTTGTGAATATAAGGGGAGAATCATATGGATTGAAGGATTGGATGAGGAATTCTCTTCCAAGATTCAGGGGTGGTGAAAAAGGATGATTGAAATTTTAAATACAAGCGGGGAATTTTATTATGCCATTTTTGGGAATATTCAATTGCCACTTACAAAAATTGTCTTTAACAGATTTTATGTAATGAAGCATATCAATGAGGTTGTTGATAAAACAAGGAAGTATGAAAACAAAAAAAACTGAAAAATAAGGGCTTAATTGAACTTAACAGAACAAGATACAAGTGGCTATAATGATCAGATAACCCCCCTGAGAAATACAGGGAAAGATTCAATGAACTGAAACGATCTGATTTGCTAAGAGGAGAGGCATATTGAATGAATTAGAATAACCGCAATCTGTGGAGTTCTTTATCCATGGATGAAGGTAAAAATACTGGCAAAGCTCATATTGATGGGTCATGCATTCATGAGTGGATGCAATGAAGGATGTTGCAAGAATGATGAGAGTTCACATCGAAAAGATACTGAACTATTTCACACACTATATAACAAATGCAAGGGCTGAATGAATCAATTTAAAGATTTTACTTATAGAGAAGATGGCTTTCGGTTACAGAAATAGGGAACACCTTAAAGCTGCAATATATTTCAGGTGTGGTAATTTGCAGCTCTATCCATAAACCCATACAAAAATCGGATGAGCTATATTCTTATATATGATACCCATAAAGTCATATAGTGATTAGAGATGGAGGATTTTCTGCTGGATGAAAAGGAGAGGGAAATAAAATACCAAGTCAGGAAAGTTGTGAAGGATGTCCCCGGTGATTTAATAAGGAAATTAGAGAGGGAAGAAGTAAAATTTCCTAGGGAATTCATTAAGATCATAACTGAAAACAGGATCGTAGGATTGAGGTTTCCAGAAAAATATGGCGGCAGAAACGCATCCTGGGTGGCTGAGATGGCAGCAGTTGAAGAAATGGGATACCTCGGGTTCACGCTGAGCTGTATGTATTCCCTAGGATCAATAGTAGGGGAACCAATCAACAAATTTGGGACGGAATATCAGAAGGAAAAATACCTCAAAGGGATTACATCAGGAAACAGATACGGCGCTGAGGCCATTACTGAACCAACAGGAGGATCCGATTTGTTCGGAATGATGAGAACAAGGGCAACGAGGCAGGGATCAAAGTTCATCCTGAATGGTCAGAAGAGGTTCGTTGTCGGGGGGAGTGGTGCAGACTTCTTTGTGACTTACGCAATAACAGATCCTAACGCTAAACCCATAACGAAGGGGATAACAGCGTTTATCGTCGACAGGGATAGTCCAGGGTTGAAAACGGAAACAATATATGGTTTGCTTGGAAACAAAGGCGGAGGAACAGCAAGAATCGTTTACAAGGACGTGCAACTTGGGGAGGAAAATGTGATCGGAGAGGTAAATGGAGGGTACGACGTTTTCAACATCATGATGGTACCGGAAAGGCTCACTACTGCCGCCGGTTCAGTAGGAGTTGCACTTGCAGCAATAGAGGTTGCTACAGATTATGCCATGAAGAGGGAGGCCTTCGGGGGTAAGCTTGTGGAACATGAGGGTATTAATTTTAAAATCGCGGAATCTGTGACGGAAATTGAACAAGCTATGTCACTTGTGTATACCGCAAGCAAGGCGGCAGACCTTCTGGAAAAGGGAAAAATACCTCTGTCTTACGCAAGGAAATTGATATCAATGGCTAAACTGAATTCAACTGAAGTAATGTGGAAGGTAGTTAATGATGCAATGCAGATAATGGGAGGCATAGGATACACTACAATATATCCGATTGAGAGATTGCTGAGAGATTCAAGATTGGGTATGATCTGGACAGGTTCAAATGAGGTTATGAAAATGATTATACAGCATGAATTCATAAAAGAAATGAAGGATCCCAGTTATTTCTCTACAAAGAGAAATATTCAACTGGATGCACTTGATTTTAATCTTGTTGAAGAAAAAGTTTACAAGTAAAAATCATTCTGAGTTGTTAATTTTATCTTTTAATACTTTTTTATCTATTTTTCCAGTACCCGTTAATGGCATATCATCAATAATGATAAATTTGTCTGGTATCCACCATTTTTCTATTATTCCTTTTTTAACATATTCTTCTAAATGCTCACGCGCATCTTTTTCATTGAAATTCTTTCCTTTTTTTAATTTTACAAATGCCCATGGCCTTTCTATCCATTGTGGGTTATTTTTACCAACAACTGCAACAAGCTCAACAGATTCTAATTCAGAAATTAAATCTTCTAACTTCATTGATGGTATAAATTCACCACCACTCTTAATAAGGTCTTTAGTTCTATCTATAATCTTGATTTTACCGTCCTTCTCTATTGATCCGGCATCACCAGGTAGAAACCATCCATCTTTTGTATATGCTTTATCTGACTCCTCTTTTGGCAAATTAAAATATTCATTAGGTAACCAAGGAGCTCTAAAATAAATTTCTCCACCTTTACTTTCATCAAAATAATATTCAGTAAGTGGTAGTGGCGTGAAAAAAGCAGTTGAATCATAATATTCTTCTTCTTTAGTTCTACTTCCTTTTTGTTTTAGTGTGCCTATCCCTGCTCCAAGACCATCTGTAAAACCATAAATTGAAGTTAATTCAATATTATGCTGCATTGCCATTTTTACCAAGCCTGATGGTATCACAGAACCTCCAATTAATATTTTCATTCCATTCATAATATCCGCATTTTTTGAGGATAATAGTTGATATAGCATTGTTGGAACCATTGCCATCCATGTTACTTTATTATCTTTTATTGCATTCAATATACTTTCTGTATCAAATTTTCCATCCATCACATATTTAGCTCCCAATAATGTTGAAATATATAATGATCCCCAAGAAATTAAATGATAAAACGGTATCAATGAAAAAACAACATCTTTTGATGACAATCTGGAATTCCCTTCAAATGCAGAAAGTTGTGTTAACATGGACCATATACTTAGTATCATCTCTCTTGAAGTATATTTTACTCCTTTTGGAGTACCTGTTGTTCCTGAAGTAAATAATATCATAATTGGATCATTTTCATTTATATTCAAATTTAGTTTTTCATTTGAGTTATTTAAAAGATCAAGGAAATTGTTATATCCGTTTGCTTCACTACCTATATAAAATAGATTTTTCTTGGGAATAATGTCTAAATTTTTTATTTTCTCTATTAAAGGTATCATATCTTTTGAAAAGAAAATAACAGAATCCTTAGCTTCAATTATCGTTTTGATTAGATTTTCAGGAGGTAATCTAATATTTATCGGATGTGCAACATTACCCGAAAATGGGATGGCATATAAAAGCTCGGCGTATTCAATTGTATTCCAATCCATTATTCCTATGTTTATGTTTTTAAATCCCGATTCGTTCAATGAATTTGCTATTTTAACCGAATTTTTAAAAAAATCTTTATATGTCAAATAAGTATCTTTATAAATTATTTTTTCATCAGGGTTAACCATGAGAGTTCTATAAAAAAGCCTATCCAAAGTTAAGCCGATTTCTTTGGACATCATACCACTAATGTATAATATTGGATTTTCAATATTTAAATATTGCTAGACAATATTGAGGATTTCTAAAATCCAGAGAATTTTGATTAAGTTATACCAAACTATTTAGTTTTACCATAGTTCTATCGTCAATTCAGCCAAATAAACAAACGAATCCTATTTCCCCATCTTATTTTCTCAATTTTTTGTTAAAATTTCGATAGTTTACTCTCTGTTTTAGTTGACCCAGTGCAAACAGATTATAATAGATGCGAGAAAACACGAATTTCATTCTCACTGTTCTGAAAGGTGTGACTAAAGTGTGTGAGAAGTGGAATTCACTCTTCATTATTACAAATGGATAATCTACAAGAGATCTCTTCCTCGATATTCTCATGTTGCGAAAGATACTATAAATGTTAGAGGATCAAGAGCAATCTTTCATTATATATTCCTTGAAAGCACAATAATTAAGGTTTGCCATTCTGTTCCATGGTTCCGCATTAATAAAGTTTATTCTCACTACCTCTGTTAAATTATTGTCACCGGAAATTTATTTTTCAAATTGTGAAATATTCTCAAGTAGTTTCCTTATTAATGGCTTTGCAAATGGATTTAATTGTATTGAATCTCTCATCACTTCAGGGTTTTCATTTTCTCTAAGATTTATCAATGTCTTCAGGGCATTATATGAATTCATATCAATATTTATCTCAGGTACATTAACAGATAGGGATAAAAGATACGGTATAGCTTGGGCTATTGCCATAATTTTATCATGTTCTTCTAAATCCATTTCAAGAAATTCGTAGCTAGGAAAGAGCTCTTCCAAAACACTTCCATAATTAGGGATGCTTAGATCCTTTATTACCAAAATTTTCTTGCGTTTTTCATATGATAGTGGGCCAAAGAGCGGGTGTATTGAAATAAAATGTCCTTTATATTTTCTAAAAGGTGTTTTAACCGAGCACGTTTCAATAATCAATTTTTTTGTGTAATATCTGTCAAGTATTTTAATAGTTTCAGTTATTGGAACTGCCAATACGGATACATCTGATTCCATTATTGCATCCTCATCACAATGCTTCGAATTGCAATAAACGTAATCAAGTCTATTATTCATTACTTTCTTCAAAGAAGTTCCTAATCTTCCATCCGAGCCTATTATTGATACTATCATATAATGGCAACATCCATTTTTCCGAAAAATTTTAGTGAATCAGCCGGAACCCCGAAATATGAACCTTTTGGATCATCAAATATAAAAGCATTATCATGTAATATTTTCTTATTGTAATAAATGCGGATTGCTGAACTCTCTGCTTCTGAATTGATTATATGAGAACCACCCAATATCAATCCGAGTTCAAGCATATTGGGCAATGGATTCAGGGTGTAAACGACTCCTCCTGGTTTACTTGCAATCAATCCAGCCATTATCAGGACAAAATCAGAGGAACCGGTCAAGATATTAAATTCCTTCCCTAAAACCCTAAGTTCTTTCCATTTGATACTTGAAATTAAAGGTCTTTGGCTCTGAATTGATAACTCAAATAGAAGATTAACAATGGCTCTTGAAGTTACATCATCAAATTCTAGATTATTAAGTACTTCTCTTTCCCTTTGGTAATCCCTGACATCTATACCAAGTATAGATTTCAATCTGCCAATAGACTGAGAAAGTTCCTTTCTCTTGTTTAAAACATTAATGACTTCGCGGGTATTTATTAACATTTGCTCTCTAAGTTTATTAAGTTCAAGCTGTGCCTCTATAAAGTAAATCATCTCTCATTTTATCGGCCATAAGATGGAGATAGGAAGCGCTATTTAAAGGCTTCTGTTAACAAATGTACAATTTGTTAAATGCACCAAAGTTAAAATTTGAAAATTGTATCAAATCAATTAAATAACATATGATTATTTTTGAATAATGGGAAAAAAAAACTTTGGCTATTATTTCAGTAGTAATAATATTGATAATCGGGGTAATTTTTGCATCTTTTATGTTTAGCAATAATGGTAACCTTGCACTTAAGGTCGCAGATCAACCTATGCCTGGTATATCAGCCGTTTATATCACTTTCACCGAAGTGGCCCTTCATGGAAATCAAAGCGGCTGGACTTATTACAACTTATCAAGCCCAGTAACCATTAACATTTTGGGATTAACAATAAACAATGCAAGTTTATTAACAAACATATCTCTAAGTGCACAGAAATATACAATGATGAGATTGTACATATCTAGCGTTACTGTCAATATTGTCGGCATGGGGAACATATCTTTCAAGTTAAGTTCTCCATTTGCTTTTATAAATCATCCTATAAATATTCCCGCCCATAAGACAGTGACCGTCATAATAGACTTCTCAATACAACAGAGCTTGAATTTACAATCAAGGATGTTTACTCCATATATTGGAACCTTCATAGTGCAGGGCTAATCTGACAGAAAATTGATTATAATTTTTTTATTTAATATTTTCATTAATTAAATTGAAATGATCTTCCCCTGGAAAAATTATAAGGCAAAATTTACATGTTATATCTTCATCAAATTTAAATTAAGAAAATGTAATATAATCAAGTTTAAGGGTTAAAACCTCCATGCTAAATTATTTTCTTAAAATTCATGATAAGTCATCGAAAAATTCCTTTATGGTTTTTATGTAATTTGCTCTATCCTCCCACATGGTTAAGTGGGAACATCCCTTGAATATAACCAATTTTGAATTTTTTATTCCTTGGTTTATTTGTTTGGCAACGTTAGGAGTAACTTCGTCAAATTCTCCTACTGTTATCAATGTGGGAACCTTGATTTCGTTTAATTCCCTAGTTATATCCCAATCTTTTATTGTTCCAGTTATGGTAAATTCATTGGGGCCATTCATTATATTGTAAACCTTTCTTTTCTCAGCATATTCTAGCGATTTCATAACTTCAGGGGGAATGTTGTCCATCCTGATTAGGTGCCTTCTGTAGAATTCCCATACAGCCCTTTTGTATTCTTCATTTTCATAATCCCCAATTTCATTGTATTTCCTTATTATTTTTGAAATTTCTGGAGGCATTTCTGAAATTAGCCTATTCATCTCTTCGACGGTATATGGAACACTTGCCAGTCCGCCTGAAACTACCATTCCGAGAAGACTCTGTTGATATTTCAATGCGTAATATAACGCTAAGGCTCCGCCATAGGATGAACCAACAAGGAATATCTTTTCATTGCCGTAAAATTTATTCCTGACTGCTTCTACCTCATCCCTGGCATAATCCATGTTAAAATTTGAAATGTCATTTGGTTCATCAGACCGTCCACAGCCAAATTGATCATACATAAGAACTTCGTAGCCATATTTTGCTAAATCTTGTAAAGGTAGCATGTAGTCAAGTGACATCCCGGGTCCACCGTGCAACGCGATAACCTTTTTCTTTACTTTTCCTGGTAAAAATTTAATGTAGTAAAGGTTGAGACCGTTAATATTTACATACCCCTCTTCCTTTTTATATTCCATATACTGATGAATATATTCATCCTTTCAACTTTTCGCATAAAATTAATAATCTAAGCTACAAATAGGATTTAAGCTGATTTAGATTGACTAACTAATGAAAGGGAAATACTACAGGAAACTTACTCCTGAAGAGGAAAGGATAATTGTTTATGGTGGAACCGAACGCCCATTTTTAAACGAATATTATAATCACTTCGAAAAGGGGATTTACGTCTGCAGGAGGTGTGATTCACCACTTTTCAAGTCTGAATATAAATTCCATTCTGACTGCGGTTGGCCAAGTTTTGATGATGAAATTCCAGGCTCAGTTCTTAAATTACCAGATAAGGATGGAATTAGAACTGAGATAAGATGCAAAAACTGTGGTGCTCATTTGGGTCATATATTTTATGGTGAGGGTTTTACTTCAAAGAATACAAGATATTGCGTGAACTCCTTATCCATATTATTTGTTCCTGATAGAAATGAATAAGGAAATAATATTTGGAACGGGATGCTTCTGGTGTTCAGAGGCAGTATTCTCACAAGTAAAGGGCGTAATACAAGTAACACCAGGATATTCTGGAGGGCATAAAAATAATCCTACATACGGGGAAGTTTGCAGCGGATTAACAGGTCACGCTGAGGTTGTGAAAATCCAGTACGATGATAATATAATTTCATTAAGGGAACTTCTTGAAATATTCCTAGCTATCCATGATCCTACCTCACTGAACAGGCAGGGTAATGATATTGGTGAGCAATATAGGTCCGCAATTTATGTATATAATAAAGAGGACTACGATGCTGCTAAGAAATTTCTGGAAGAGAAGGCGAAATACTTTATTAAACCTATAGTCACTGAAGTGGATTACGTGAAAAACTTTTACGAAGCTGAGGACTACCATAAGATGTATTTTTTCAGAAATAGAAGGAATCCATATTGCAAATTCGTGATAGAACCCAAATTAGATAAGGTTAGGAAAAATTTTTATGATCTTATAATTGCTAATAAAGATTAATTTATTTATTATCAATCGTTAATAATATCACAGGAAAGAATACTCGAACCATATTCTCTGACATGTTTTATAGCACTTGATATAATAACTCTGATTTTATCCGATGCTATTTCATAATAGACATTTTGTTCTTTTTTATTATATTTTACTACCCCACAATTTCTGAGGCAGCTCAAATGATGTGATATTAAAGATTGCGACTTTTTTAATTCTTTAGAAATCATTGATACACTCATGGAACCTTGGTTAATCAATAGTGCAGTTATCTGTAGCCTTGTTGGTTCAGATAGGGCTTGGAAGAGCCTGCTTATTTCTATTAGTCCTAGATCTTCTATTTGATTCATTTATATATGTAATTTATTTAACGTATAAATATATGAACTATTGTTCATATTAACAATAATTTTAAATAAACCCAACAAATGGCATTTTATGAATTTCATAATTAAAAAGAATGAAGAAGTATCAAATTTAAAATGTGAATACTGCGGTAAAGAGATAACGCTGGAAGAATCATATGAAGTTAAAATAGAAGGCAAAGCACATTACTTCTGCTGTGATCACTGTGCTAATGAATTCATAGGTTCAGGTAATAACCACGCATGCAGTTGCTGATAGAAAATGGAAAAGCTTGTTATAATAGGATACGGAGCAGCAGGTTTTGCTGCTATGATAAAGGCTAATGAACTAGGAATTAAGCCAATATTGATAGGAAAAGGCTCCTTAGGTGGAACATGTGTTAATGTTGGTTGTATTCCTTCGAAAAAATTGCTCTCAATATCACATTTTTATAGAGAACTAAGAAAAAGGATAAATTCAAATCAATTCCCAGATTTTATGGCCGCTTTCAGTGAAAAAGATGAAGTGGTAGGAACATTAAGGAAAAAAAAGTATGAAGATATATTGAACTCATATGATGTTAAATTGGTTCAGGGCGAGGCTAAATTTAAGGATAGAAAATCAGTAAAGGTAGGAAATGACATTTATGAGTTTGAGAGGTGTATAATCGCAACTGGTTCTAGACCGAACATCCCTGAAATTGAAGGTCTAGAAAAGATAGATTTCTGGACAAGTGATAGGGCTCTGAGCCCCGATAAAAAAGTGGAATCTTTGACTATAATTGGAGGCAGGGCATTAGCATTGGAATTTTCAGACATATATTCTGGTTTGGGGGCAGAAGTTTCGATAATTCAGAGGAGTCCTAGATTAATACCGGAATATGATCCGGAATTTTCAGTCATGGCGAGAAAGATAATAGAATCATACGGTGTCAAGGTTTTTTTAAACTCTAAAAATATTAAAGTTCAAAAGAAAAATGATAAATTAATTGTTAGTGGGAACTTTGGGATTATAGAATCAGAAAGGCTTTTAATGGCAACTGGAAGAAAGCCTAATGTTGAAATTGGACTGGAAAATGCACAAATTGAATTAAACGAACGAGGTGGGATCAAAACAGATGAAGAGCTTAGAACCACGAATCCAAGTGTGTTTGCTGCGGGAGACGTAATAGGTATAAAAATGCTAGAACCTTTAGCAGGTCGGCAAGGATCGATAGCAGTCTCCAATGCATTTACGGAAGAAAAAAAGAAAATCAACTATGATGCAGTTCCTGAGAACATATTTATTTCTCCAGGTATTGCTAAGGTAGGTAAAACATCAAGCGAGCTTATAGGCAACATGTATGTAAAAAGCCTAAAGGTTCCAATTGATTCATTGGCTAGGGGATACATAGAAAATGAGGAAATTGGATTGGTAAAATTGAATGTTGATTTAAGAAACTTAAAGATCTTGGGCATTCAGGTAATTTCAGAAAGATCGGAAGAGATCATCAATGAATCTGCGATCTTGATGAATGCTGGTGCAACTATTAATGACCTAATAGACAGCAATCAAATATTCCCAAGTTTTTCAGAGGTTTTAAGATTAGCAGCTTTATCCTATTATGGCGACGTTAATAAGATGAGCTGTTGTGTATAACAATAAAAAGATTAAAAATAAAATTCAAGATTAATTTTCATTTTAAATAGAAGCAATGTATTCAGTTGCTTTAAGGAATTTTCTTGCCTCCTCGATTGTATTGTACATCAAGAAGGTAACCCTTAGAACAGATTTTCTAGAAAGGTAATCATGTGCCAAGTTGAAATGATTTCCCCCAACTACAGTGATACCAAATTTTTCCCAATAAATTTTTTCAGCTTTTGCATCGTCAATGTTTTCGAAATTGAATGAAAAAGTGCTTCCTCTTCTATCAAGATCCTTTGTTTCCTTAATCCCTAATATTCTTACATTTTTTATATTATTTAAACCCGGAGTATATCCATCACCTTCTAAAATAAATTTATTCAAATTTGTAAGGTATGACTTATTCCATGCAAAAGCTTCTTCAATGCCGGACCTTGAAATAATTCCCTTATCTTCGATTAGATTAGAAAGAAATTTAACTACCTCGAAAGATGAATTAAAAATCGCCTGGTCTCTGGTGCCAAGCTCCATGAAGGAACCCTTGAATCTATTTGTGAATGGATCTACATTGTATGGCTCAGATTGCCTCAGAAGATTGTCAGATAAATATGCGAAGGAACCTCGAGGTCCAAATAATTTATACATGGATATAATAAAAGCATCAACATTCGGAGATGTCACATCTATCAAATCCTGAGGAGCATAATGGACTCCATCAATTATTAAAAGACCATCATTCTCATCAGCCAGCTTTCTTAATTGGGTTATTGTTGATTTAGTGCCAGTTAGATTGCTTTCTGCAGTAGCTACAATGAGTTTAGTATTTTTATCCATGAGCTCTTTCATATGCTCTAGATCTATTTCTGTGGTTTCGGGATTAATCTTAGTTAATTTTACATCCCTAATAAATCCATTTTTCTTCAGGAATATGTAAGGTCCCACCGAGGAATAATGTTCATTGTATGTTGATATTACATTACCTTCCTTGCCTATATAATTTCTTAGCGCAATCGCTATCAAAAATGATAGACTGGATGCTGACTCTCCCTGAAATATATTATCGGGACTTTTAGAATTGAAAAGAACTGCCAAAGCCTCTCTTCCTTTCTTTAATATTTCTTCATTTAATTCAGATTCATAGTATTGTCCATCAACATTGGCACTGGCATTAATTCTGGCAAAATTTTCAGCGTTAGCAGCCTCTTTCAAAACTAAACTTCCTGCTCCGTTGTCCAGGAATATTCTTTCTTTACCTGAAATGTCATGATCTATATTAGGAAAATGTTGACGAATTCGTGAAACTATGCTTTCATTATTTGAGTTCATTTTGAATTATTTTATAAACGTATTTTAACTTAATTCAAATATGGCGATAAATGAAACACTGTCTTTAAATTTTGTGTATGAAGTTAAATATATCGCATTAGCAAAAATCACAGGCAACGAAGCATCAATAACATGAAAACAAGATTGTATCTTCTCTTAACCTTTTACAAATTTGCTTAACGCATAGGGAAGATTGTAAGATTGAAGAATATGGTAGAAAGATCAAACAGAGGTATTAGTAGAAGAATAAATATAATAGATTCATAGCCAGGTTAAGAATCAGCAAGAAAATTACGTACTTAAGAATCATTGAACAAAATTATAAATTCAGCGTAAGTTCAGTCCTTAGATTAAATGTATACAAAGATATAATATAATGAGGAACTTTGAAATTGGGCATCCCAAAAATTTCCACAAAAATTTTGCCACTAATTATAGGATAGTGCCCCCAATTCTATGTAAATTTAAGGATATTGAGATGAGATCTTAGGATAAATTGAATATGATGTACATAAAAAGATATTATTAAATTTAAATAGAATTTAAGACAATATTAGAAATATATCGGTATACATTATTGTATTTCTATCAAACTTAGAATATTAAATTTAAAAAAGTCACGTAATTAATAAAAGGTAATGAACGAAACGCATTCCAATATCCACAATTCTCCAATTAACTTTTTTAAACGGATATATTATTTCATTCTGGACTAAGAGAACTCAATATTTAATATGTAATGAAATGCGGAGGGCCGGATTTGAACCGGCGAACCCCTGTGGGAGCAGATCTTGAGTCTGCCGCCTTTGGCCAGGCTCGGCAACCTCCGCTTCCACCCGTAATCGATTTGATGGTTTAATTTTTGCTGTTTGTCTTCAACAGCACCCTGTATGTGGGCCTTGGATTTCTCGAAGCATCAACATCATCAATCCTCCCGACTTTTAAATTAGTGGGTTCCTTTTCCAGCTGCTCTTTAGGTGTATTAATAGCATCTTCCAGTATCTTTATGAATCTATCCATTTCTTCTTTGGTTGCGCTTTCAGTGGGTTCAATCATGAGTGCTTCTGGAACTATCAGGGGGAAGTATATTGTTGGTGCATGAACTCCGTTGTCGATTAAGTGTTTAGCTATATCGGATGCCTTGGGCAATCTACCGTCTTCATCGTGTGATGATGCCACAAATTCATGTTTCTTTATCTTAAATCCTGGAACCGGCATTAACTTAGAGATTTTAAAGCTCATATAGTTTGAATTCAACACCGCTCTCTCACATGCTTCCTTCAGTCCTTCCTCTCCATGCAATTTTATATAAGCCCAGGCTCTTACTAAAATGCTAAAATTGCCATAGAAATTGGCCACCTTTCCAATCGTCTTTGGAACGTTGTAATCTAGATGATACTTTCCTCCTTCATATGTTAGGATTGGAACTGGAAGAAAATCTTTTAGGTATTCTTTTACGGCTACAGGCCCTGCTCCAGGCCCTCCACCCCCATGGGGAGTAGAGAATGTTTTATGAAGATTTAAGTGAACGATATCAAATCCCATTTTCCCTGGTGATGTTTTGCCCATAATTCCATTTAAGTTGGCTCCATCGTAATAAACCAGTGCACCCATTTCATGAGCATAATCAGCCATCTGCTTGATATTGTCTTCAAATATGCCAAGGGTATTTGGATTGGTTATCATGAATGCAGCTGTATTCTTTGTTATATATTTTTTGAATTCCTCAAAGTCTACCTTCCCATCTTTATTGGATTTAATTTCGATTGCCTTAAAACCTGCCATGTTTGCCGAGGCAGGATTTGAACCATGAGCTGAGTCTGGAACAACCACTTCTTTTCTCTGATCCAGTTCTCCTCTATTTTCGAAGTATGCCCTTACAATAGACAATCCGGTGAATTCACCCTGAGAACCTGCCAGAGGTTGAAGTGTAATGGCATCCATGCCGGTTATTTTTTTAAGATCTTCTCCGAGTTCATACATCAACTTCAAGGCGCCCTGGACATCATCTTCATCCTGCAGAGGATGTATTTCCCTGAAGCCGGAATAGGATGCTATTTCCTCATTAATTCTGGGATTATATTTCATTGTACAGGATCCCAATGGGTAGAAGCCGAGATCCACACCGAAGTTCATCTGTGATAATCTGGTGAAATGCCTTACTACCTCAAACTCTTCTCTGTCTCCGATGTTAAGGGACTTTCTCCGCATTTTTTCAGGTATATTTATCTTAAAATTCTCCTTTTCATGAGGAAGCCTTACAGTCCTTCTTCCCGCAATTTCAAATATTAATGGTTCATCATATACTGCCTGATGATACATTTATATCACCTTCATTAAAAAATCAATATAAGCATCAAAATCTTCCTTAGTATTCCTCTCAGTAACATTTGTGATTATATTCACTTCTTTTCTTGTGTCAAATCCAAATTCTTGTCCCAATATGGCACCTGGTATTACCTTAGATTTCCTGGCAGCCAAATTGAGATAAGTCTTAGAAACTTTCAATTTGATATAGAATTCATTAAATACAGGTGAACCTTGGAAAGGCAAATCAATTCCGGTGTCTCTGATCCTCTCAATTAAATTGTTGGTTAAACCCATATTTATTTCTCCAAGCTTTCTTAAGCCACTTTCACCTAAAAGTGAAACGTATATGGCACTTGCTACTGCCATCAGACCCATATTGCTTGTCATGTTGGTTACTGCTCTTTCCCTCCTAATGTGTTGTTCCCTTGTCTGAAGAATCATTGCAAAAGCAAGTTTGCCATTTGAATCCCTAGTTACACCCATTATTTTTCCAGGCATCTTCCTAATGTATTCTATTTTGGTGCCAAAAATTCCAAGCATGGGACCACCAAAATTAAGACCTAGGCCAAAGACTTGACCATCTCCTATGGCAATATCTGCCCCCAATTGTCCCGGTGGTGTGAGAACGCCCAAAGATATGGGGTTTACACCTGCAATCATGATTCTTTGATCACCTATTATTTCTTTGACTGCTGCCACGTTTTCATCTATTATACCGAACATGTTGGGATATTCTACATACACTGCAGCTGTTTTTTCATTTATATTATTTTTTAAGAATTCCAAATCTATCCTGCCTGACTCGTCAAATGGATATTCAACCAATTTTATATTGGAACCTCTTGCATATACCCTAGCCACACTCTTCTTAAACGGGTGAGTGAATTTAGGTATGAGGACTTCATCCTTGTCAGTAATGTTTACAGCCATTCTTATTGCTTCGCCTAAGGCGGTAGAAACATCATAATTAGATGAATTCACGGCATCCATTTCAAGAAGTTCGGCCATTAAGCTTTGATATTCCCATAATGCTTGCATTATCCCCTGTGATATTTCTGCCTGATAGGGTGTGTATGCTGTCAGGAATTCACCCCTTGAAATAATGGCAGAAATTATGGCTGGGACATAATGGTTGTAGCATCCAAAACCAAGGAAAGAATGGTATTGTGTGATTGTTTTGTTCATAGATGCATACTCCATTGCCTTTCTTCTTATCTCATCTTCAGAAAGGCCCGAATCTAATCCCATGGAGCTTATTCTCAAATCAGAAGGAATATCGGAGAATAGGTCATCAATGCTATTCAATCCCATCTCTTTCAAAATATCATTAATGTTATCCATTTATGATCAGCCAGGAAATTATTATTATAAATATAGCATTTATGAGAGATTTAGCATGCGAAAATTCTTATTGTTTGCGACAAAATCCATTAGAGGGTTTATTTACGGGATATTTTCTGTATCCCTTATATTATTTTTAATTTCTAGGGGTGATAGCCCTTTAATTGCAGGATTGATAGCTTCGGGATCAATTATTTTAAGTTCTCTCATTACATTTTTGATTACGTTTAAATATCACATATCCAGGGCAAAAATTTTTCTGATTTTCATGACTTCCATGCTCTCTATAGGTTTATTATTGCTCATACCTAAATCATCAATATTGAATAATATTGGTGCCATTATAGGTGGTCTCGGTGTAAATCCAAGTGATAATACCCTGTTTTCTTCATTTGAACAACCGCAGTTGTCATATATTGCAAAGGATCAGGAAAACAGGAACTGGCTATTCTCAATTTACACTCTTTCTGGCTATGCATTTGCTTCCATAGGTTCAGCTATGCTCTTTTTGGGTATTGACTATCTGATAGAGCTTTCAGTTTTACTTTCCATTGTAATAATGGTAATGTATTCAGTAATGAAATTCGGAACAATAGAAAATGAAAATAAAAAACAATTGAAGGTGTCAAATGAAACCAAGAAAATTTCAAGAGATGTATCTTTACTGTTTTCCTTAGACGCCATAGGTGGTGGGTTTGTCCTTCAAAGTCTAATAGCTTATTGGTTCAAAGTAAGGTATGGTATAAGCCTGTCATCTCTTGGGGGAATATTTGCAATAGTGGATGTAATAATCGGAGCAAGCATTGTTGCAACCCCTTATATAGCCAAGAGACTAGGGCTTGTAAAAACAATGGTTTATTCACATCTGCCATCAAACGTATTTTTGATACTTATTCCATTAATACCCAATTTATGGGCCAGTTTAACATTCCTATTTCTGAGATATTCATTAAGTCAGATGGATGTTCCTACACGCCAATCTTATCTTAATAGTATAGTTCCACCTGAAGAAAGGAGCTATGTAGTGGGTATTTCCAATGCATCAAGGAGTATTGCGCAATCAACTACCCCCTATATTTCTTCTTCACTAATATCGGCGGCAGCTTCTCCAATACCTTTCATTGGTGGTGGAACCCTCAAGATAATATATGACATTCTGCTGTATTTAAGGTTCAGGGAGTTGAAGGAAAAATATTAGTCCTAGTATTCCACTATAAAAGCTATGATGGTATCTCAATGCTACATCTGTTTACGCCCAGCTTTACACACCTGCAAAATCTGTGGCAGGCCAGTTTGCACAGAACATTATGATGCTTCAACGGGGTTATGTATTAGATGTGCTAGAGGTAAAGGAATATATTATAAATAACCTATTTTTTCCATGAAGGCTGGCAATCCTTCCACATTGCTGGTCTCCGAATTGATGGTGTTCAGTAATTTCCAGAGTTTTAAGTTTACGCGAATCCCTTCTGTTATGAGGTATTTTTCTAGGATGGACGTAAGCCTTTTACCTTTTCTATCCCAGTCCATCAAGAGTATTACTTCCCTATACTTAGTTAAAGAATAAGAGAAATTTATTATGGTCTTATTCTTTGGGAGGTGGATTATTTCTCCACTGAAACCTATTTTCCTTAATGCCACGACATCTAGCCTTCCCTCAACAATTATGGGAATTTCAAGGTTCAATTCCCTTGTTTCCTTAATCTGCTTAACCAAAAGTTCCCTATTATCCTGAGATACCAACATTCATTAAAGGTTAATCTAATATAATTTTATTTCGTCATTACAATAATCATCCTATCACTTTTGGCATTAAACTCCTCAAAGTTAAAGCCTCCAAATATATGTAATATTTTTAGATTGGCCAATTTTGCCTCTTCCTCAATTTCTTTACTGCTAATTGGGAATATCATTAACTTTTTGGTAACTGTTTCTCCATTTATTATGTATCTATATTTGAAATATAATCTCCCACCTTCTGAGATCGGAGTAATAAACACCGACACATTATTTCTATGGTCACTGAATTCGCTTACTAGAAATTCATTTCCGATTTCAAAGGGAAAGCCATTCATAATCTCCAAGTAAATTTTCCCATTGTCTAATAGAATTCTATTTGATTCCCTCAATACCTCTATCCTGCTATTTCTATCCAGAAGGTTTAAAGAATTCAATGGTATCAGTACAGTCTTGAAATGTTTTTTAAAAGGGATCATACGTGCATCTCCAATAACAGCATTGTATCTGGTTGAAGCTCCTAATACCATTTTTTTGTTAATTTCTAAGCCGCAGGAGTTCTCTAAGAATCTTGAGATCCTTCCTGTCCCGGAAAAAAGTTCGCAGTAGGGTGGTTCGAATCCATATTTTTTTATGAAAATAAGATCGTCTATAAACGATGAATAAAGATTATCGTAGAATTTCGATTCAAAGTCATAAAAGTCTTCTACTTCAGTTATCATCTTTTATAACCTATATCTCTTAGAAATTTTTTTCTATCTTCAATATCATTGTTTCCTTCAATTCCAAGTGGTTTGTAACCGTCTAAGACCCCTATTATTCCGGATTGATCACCTTCATCAATAACAACAACTGATAGGTCATTAGCAGTTGCTGCAAATATATTTACAAGTTCCTCCTTTGACCTTAAATGTGGAAGAACATTTATGGGATATGCATTTTTAATATGTATTATGAAAGAATGTCCAGCTCCAACATTCATTGCATTTTCAACAGCCCTTTTTTCTAATTCAGCATCGTTACCGTCATGCCTAACTAATCTTTTACCTGAAGCTTCACAAAAGGCTAATCCGAATTTAATCCCAGGGGAAGCTGTAGCCAATGCCTCATAAAAATCTTCTACCGTCTTTATGAAGTGGCTTTGCCCGATAATTACATTTTCATCTTCCTTTTTAATTTTAACGATCCGGATGTTCATAACCATTAATACACAAAATAATAGAAATATGTTTGTAACATTACGAGGGTTGTGATTTGCTACGTAGTGAGAAAAGAGAAATTTAATGATATTAAGTCAAGATTAATACAGGAAAATATTGAATTTTTAGAGGATGAGGCAAAATTTCATGTTTTAATAATTCCATTGTCTCAAAAGGAAATTGAAAACATTGGGAAGAAATACTTATTAATGGAAGAAAAAGAAGTTGGTGAATTAGACTTTCCAGGTCAGAGTTTTAAAATAGATTCATCCAGAGATGTAATTGATAAATTCGCGGGTTTGTTTATTTCAAAAGGTAAAAGAGTAGATTTGGAGAATCCTGATAATTTAATTGAAATTAAAAAGTGGAAAGGAAAGTATCTAGTTAATGTCTCCTGAGCCTTCCGTTGGCCCTTATAGAAGGTCTTGATTTTTCAGATCCTTTCCCTTTCTTCCTTAGTCCGCGTGCCTTCTTGCCTGAAGAGGTTAAACCCCTGTAAACTCTTCCGACATTTGCAGGTTCGCCAGTCCATGAAAGATGGGGATCATTTTTGATATTTGGATGGCTTGGATCAACAAGTATAACTTCAAAGAATTTGTATTTTCCATCTTCAGCAAGATAATATGAATTAAGGACATTCAAATTTGGATATTTATCTTGAACCCTTTCCTCAGCAATCCATTTCTCGCTTTTTCCATGTGTCAATTTATTATAGCCATATCTCCTTGGCCTTCTGCCTCCCATTATGTTTCTCCTATGAAGATCTCCCCTCTTTATCCTGATTCTTACAACAACAAAACCAGGTTTATCCTTATAACCCAATGACCTGGCTCTTGCTATCTTAGTAGGTTTTTCAACCCTTACTATGGCAGGTCCCCTTCTCCAAGAGACCATCCTCAGCCTTACATAGTCAGGGATCTCCTCTTTAGCCTTAAGTATGTTTTGAGATTCAAATGAATAGCTACTTTTAGCCTCCAATTCCGACACCTTAGTTTTTGGTTATATTTATTGATTATAAAAGGATTAGGTTAATATTTATATCATCTTGGAATTCAGTTACATGAGCGATATAAATCTCCCACCCATGCCAGATAGATCATTGATAATATTAAAGAAATTGCAGAGCAAATTGCCGGAATATAAACCTTACAAGGAAAATGTAGATATTAAGGGGAACTCCCTCACAATTTACAATGAAATATCAAAAAGAGTAAAAATAATATCATCAAACCTTTCTGCCGCTATTCAAAATTTAAAGGATTATAATCTTTTGAAGGAAGCTTCACAGGCTGAAGAAACACTAAAAAAACTGCAATATTTGGCAAGTCTGCCATCCGAATTCACAAAAACTGATAAGGTAATCAATGCCACGCAAGAAGAAATTAAGAAACTGTATGAAATGGACGAATTTTCAGTCGATACATTGCTTTCAATACAGGACAACGTCAATACATTCAGAGGGGCATCTATATCCGGTGAGTTTGATAAGAATGTCTTGGATAAAATAAATAAAGGGATAAATGACTTAATGCAGTCTTGGGATAATAGGAAAAAATTCTTTGAGACTAAAGCTTGAGGAAGGCCCTTCCAAATATCTCTTTTCTATCCAGGGCTTCATACGCTTCTTTTACATTATTTAAATCAAACTTCTTCCCTACAATGGCTTTTATTTTTCCCTCCTTAGATAGGCGAAGAGCTTCTTCCATATCTCTTTTCGTAGAACTTATGCTCCCAATTACTTTATTCCCCTTTAATATCAAATTGCCCAAAGGCAAATTTACCGGGGTAACATCAACGTTCCCAACCACAACAACCGATCCGCCGAATCTGAGACTTCTAAATGCCTCATTAAAGGTGGGTCTTCCAACACTTTCAAGAGCTAGGTGTACACCATCACCTGTTATTTCCTTAACCTTTCTTTCCATGTTTTCTTTTTCTATAACATAATCTGCACCTAGTTTTTCAAGCAATTCTTTTTTCCACGGTGAAGATGTTTCGGCTATCACCTTGGCGCCATATGCTTTGGAAATTTGTACAGCATGACTTCCAACTCCTCCACCCGCACCAGTTACAAGTACCCATTGACCTTCAGATAAGCCTCCGTTTACCCTCATAGCCTGAATTAGCATTCCAGTTACGCATGCTGCAATTACCGCTTCTTCTTCACCAACTCCATCAGGTACCTTTACCAGACTTATTTCTGGCACCCTTATGTACTTTTTATAAGCACCATTTAGTGATTCACCGAAGGTTCTTTTATTTCTGCATAAATTTTCCCTCCCGCTAAGGCAGTATTCACATTTACCGCAGGGGACATATATCAAGGAAGATACCCTATCTCCAACTTTGAATTTCGTTACGTTTTTTCCAATTTTAACAACTTTCCCTGAAATTTCATGCCCAGGAACTATTGGGAGCGTTACTCTGGGAAAGAATCCTTTCATTGTTAGAATATCCCTATAGCAGATTCCAGTCTCGTTTTGTTCTATTAAAACTTCATTATCTTCAGGCTCTTCATCAGGAAAATCTTCAATTTCAGGGAATTTATTAATTTCCTTTAAAATAGCAGCTCTCTGCATGAGAGCTTATTTTTAATTAACATATTAAAATTGTGATAAAATTTATAAATTTTTTAAAACTTCTCTTGTGGCATCCACCATATTCTTCAATTTATTGTACCCCACTTCTCTGGACCTCGTTCTCAGACCACAATCAGGATTAATCCTAAGTCTGTCAGGTTCAATGAATTTTAGTGCATATTCTATTCTGTTCTTTATGAGGTCAACAGTTTCAATATCGTCAATGTGTACATCAGTAACACCTAGTCCAAGTCCAATTTTTCTAGATGTAACGTCCATAGCATCCTTGAATCTTTTGACATCTGCGTATCCGATCCTATCAGCATTGAGATTTAGTGAATCTCTGTTTGCAAATTCAAGATTGTAATAATCAACCTTTAAATCTGGAACTATGTTGAAGAGAAGACCGTAATCAATACTGTAGCAAACATGGAGATGAACCTCTATGCCATTTATATCTCTAACGGATTCATTTATGGAATCCAAAACAGTTGTCATTTCAGCTGGATGTGTTGTAGCAGCAGGTTCATCTATCTGTATCTGTAATAAATCATCTCCCCAAAATTCTTTCAGTTCCCTAATTTCCTGATTGACTATTTTTCCAAATTCCATTGCCAGTTCATATCTATCTCTATAGTATTCATTAAAAGACCAATCCATTAAGGTATATGGGCCAGTAATGGGTATTTTAATATTCTTTTTCTTTAATTTTTTCAACAGCTGAATTTCTTCCATATGGAAGCTCTTGATCCTTTTTAGTTTATTCACAACGCTACCTTTGTTATAATATCTGTTATCGAAGGATCTTACAGGTCCATGAACAATTATGCCATCCAGCCTCCTAATTGGGTGTTCATACATCTCCCACCTGAACATCTCTCCCCCTACACCGATATTGTCCAGCCCTGCTTTTTCGTACAGTTCAATTGTTTCGAAGGTAGCCTTAGATGCCAATTCATTTAATTCATTTTCATCTAGAGATCTGAATTTTCGTGAAAGATATTCTGGTTTTCTAAATGAGCCTATTTCCTGAGTTAAAAGATAATCCGAATTCATTAAGCGACACCTCCCAGCAATTCAACTTTCTTATCAGCAATTTTTCTGGGCAGAAAGTCTAAGTAATTGTTATGAGTAATAAGTAATTCCGGGAAATCATCTACAAATCTTTTAAGTTCGCCGGGCAAATCATTTTCTAATTTTGTACTGGTTGAATCTAACGCAAAATACCCCGGTAGATTGGAATATTTAGACGATAAATACGGGTCTTCAGTTATTAGTGAATAAACTTTCAAACTGTTAATATGAGAATTCTTTGAATTGAGTGGTATTCTTAAAAAAACCCTTTGGGTAAATGAACCATAAACTTCAGCATCCTTTGGGACCTCTTCATAAAAGAAAACCTTGTCAGTCCCCATAATTTTCAATAATTGACTGTAAACCTCTATCATTCCATCCTGAAATTTTTTGAAATCCATATTTACTTGTGACAATGAATAGAAAGTTCCAATTCCCGGAAGGAATGTCATATATCCATCAAATTCATTGGGTTTATATACAGGTCCTGGAATGTTATATTCAGATCCATCCACATCCAGGGAATTTTTGACATTACCTATTTCATTGACTATGGGTTTTCTATAAAAAGTATTGGTTTCAAAGTATCTTGTCAATGGTCCCAATGAAATACCATCTATACTAGCCACCAGCGGCCTGAAAATATCCTGCCAGTTGAAAAGGGGATCAGTATAGTAATCTACCTTGTTCACTCGCATCATTTTGTAGAATTGATCCTTTTCTTCCGTAATCATTTTTATCAGATCATTCGTTTCTATAATTCCCCTTTCCCATCTTCCTATTCCCAGTCTTAGCCTTTCACTTCTTGGGTATATCCCATAAATAAGTTTCCTAACAATCGTTTAAATCACCTCCAAAACTTTCCTAGCAAATTTATATTTACCTATAGGCATTAAATGAATGCCATCGATGTATCCTTTCAATTCATCTATTGAATTTACAATTAAATTGAAAAACAAATTTTCCAAATCTGCTGAATTTTCCATTTTTTCAAGAAGGTTATCTGGAATATTTAAGTCCAAATCCCTGTAAAAATCCAATGAAGCCTTTTTCAATATAGGAATAAAACCAGCAATCAATTTGAATTTTCTATGCTTGATCCAATCATGTTTTAAAACTTCTGGATCATAAATTGAATGTGTAATGAAAAAACTACATCCAGCTGCAATTTTTGCATTTAATACTTCTTGCTCATTACCTCTATGCGGGTTAGAAATTCCACCTATGTTAATATCCATACCAAATTTACTAGAAATCTCTTTCAAATATTCATTTTCCTTCAGATATTTCATAAGGCCTATTGTATCAATCTCATCTACAGGTTCTGAACCAATCCTGGGATTTATGCTATCCCCTCTTAGTACCAGAAAGCTGTTTATTCCTACTTTGAGTGATGTTACAACTCTAGAAATTATCATAAGTTTGTTACCATCTCTGGGGGATATGTGAGGAACCAATTCAACATTTGAATTTCTACCGAATTCATGCAAAATTAAAATTGGGTCGATAGAGGGCAATCCTCTTGGGTTATAAGGACTTGTAGCCATATTTATGTAATCTAAAATAAGTTCCCTGGCACTTTCAATATCTTTCAGTCCCGGTGACCTGCTTGAAGTAATTTCCACGGATTTTATGAAAATATTAGGATTTTTTTCAAATATCATTTCGGTAATTTGATTTATCTTATAAAACGATAAAAATTTTTCTTCGATTCATTTTCTAAAAAGATATTAAATTTAATTCTGTACGGTTTATCTTTAAAGGTATTTTTCGTCAGAAATCCCATTAACACCATCAAAAATGGGAAAATATAAATCCAGAGCGCTCATACTGGTATCAGCGGGGTGGGGTAGCCAGGAAATCCCGACGGGCTCATAACCCGTAGATCGGTGGTTCAAATCCACCCCCCGCTATTTTTGAAAAATTCTTAATTTACTATTTCTTCTTAAACTGATTTTTTGATGCGTTCCGATAAATATGATGATAAAAGGAAATCAATCATCACAAACTAATAGAAAAACAAAATAAAATTGATTTGAATCTATGATCAAATTAATTCCTCTATAAGAGGAGTTATATCATTCACTGGCTTTCCATTTTCGTGTATGGGCAATGTTACGAAATTTTTGGATTTATAGTTCATTAGAAGCCTGGATAAACGTTCATCATAGGTTTCCTTCTGATATTCAATGAATACCCCCATAGGAATTTTATCTCCCCATTCCAGGGATTTTATAGTAGCCTGTCCTAATTTCTGTTTATATTCATCTTCATTCTTAGCAACAGGATCCCACCCTTCCTTCTGCAGGTCATACAACCTAGCATCGTAATATTCCTTTGTATTGATGTTATTGTAAGTAACGCACGGTTGCATTATATCTACTAAGGCAAGCCCTTTGTGTTTAATGGCCCTAATTATGGTGTCCTTAAGATGTTTTATATTGTAAGAATAAGATCTTGCAACAAATGTATACCCTGAAGCAAGTGCAAGGAAAATTGGATTGACTGGATCCTTGATATTTTCTACCTGTAACGATTTAGGGCTTTCACCATATGGAAGTGTCGGGGATGCTTGCCCTTTTGTAAGACCATAGACTCCATTGTCAAATATGAGATAGGTGAGGTCAACATTTCTCCTTCCAGCAGCTACAAAATGTTGAGTACCAATACCCAATGCATCTCCATCACCTGCCGCTGCGATAACTTCCAATTCAGGATTAGCAATTTTTATTGCTTGTGCCTGGGCCAAAGACCTACCATGTAATGTGTGGTATGCATATACATTTACATAATGAGGAATTTTTGAACTGCAACCGATACCACCGGTTAATGCTACTTTCTCATTAGGTATTTTCAATTCCTGTAGTGCCAGTGTCAGAGCGTTGAGTATACCGAAATCTCCACATCCTGGACACCAATCTATTTCAACATTTGTTCTGTAAGTATTAGGCATAAGTTAACACCACCCTCCTTTCAGTTTTAGATCTATCTAACCCTTCAATCAACTCCTCAAAAGCTATGGGTCTACCATTAAACTTCACTATTCTGGAATTAACATCAATTCCAGCATCTTCTTTTAGAATGTCTGCAAGCTGACCAGAATAATTTTGTTCCACTGTTACGATCCTTTTGTATTTGGCAAAGGGTTTTACTTCATCCACCGGGAATGGATGTAATAATCTGATCTGTAAGTATGAATATTCCGGTCTCTCTCTTATTGCATCAAGTATAGCTCCTTTGGGTGATCCCCATGAAATTATGAGGTTCTCTCCATTTCCATAAAACTTGTATTTCATATCTGTGGGTATTTCACTTAGAACCTTCTTTAGCTTACCCATCCTTTTATCCATCATTCTGATCCTATTATCTGGGTCTTCGCTGAAGATGTGTCCATCTTCCTCATGTTCGTCTCCGGCAATGGTGAACATTCCGTTTTTAACTCCAGGGACTGTTCTTGGTGAAATGCCATCTTCTGTAAACGCATACCTCTTATAGTTGCTTACCTCTCCCTCAAGAATTAACTTACCTCTATCTATTTTGAGCTTTGATGTATCAAATTTTGGAATTGTATAATTGCTCATTGCCATGGATTTATCAAGCATCACTATTACAGGCAATTGATATTTCTCAGCAAGGTTAAAAGATTCAAATGCATCGTAAAAGGCCTCTTCATGGTCACCAGGTGCTATTACTATCCTTGGAAACTCTCCATGGCCTGCACTTATCGCGAATTTCAAATCACCCTGTTCGTGTCTAGTTGGCATACCAGTTGATGGGCCAGCTCTTTGGTAGTAGAATATTACAACGGGCGTTTCTGTCATTCCTGCATATGAAAGCGCTTCAACCATTAATGAAAATCCAGGCCCAGATGTGCTAGTGGCTGCCCTTAATCCTGTATTTGCAGCCGCAATAGCCATATTAATTGCGGCTATTTCGTCCTCCGTTTGCTCTACAATTACATTGTATTTGGACATAACCCCTTCCAGATACTGAGATTCATCGCTCGCAGGTGTTATTGGGTAATAAGATTGAAACCTCAATCCGGCGGCAATTTTACCAATAGCTACTGCCTCAGCTGTATTTATTAACATTTTTCCAAATGACTTCCCCTTGGGCAAAGTTATGCTTCTTTCAATTTTTGTTATGGAGTATGTTTCATCCACTACTGCATTGTTCAATTCTGCAATATTTGGTCTCTTTGCGAAATTTTCACTAATCACCTTTTGTATGGCATCCTTTGGTATGGAAGCAATTTTTCCAACAACTGCAAGGGCAATGGTATTTTTCATAACGCTTAGTTCAGATAGATTCTTGTTGTATTTATTAGCTACATTTTGGAGAATCTTGTTGTACTCAACCTGTATAAATCTTGAATCAAGTGGCTTTTCCTCTGTTATTATAAAACCGTTGTTATCAACTTCGTCTTTATGCAATATTATGCTTTTAGAATCTAATGCAATCAGTATGTCGACCCTCTTGGAATAACTCCTTATTAGCTCATCACTAACTCTGACCCTAAAGTAAGAATGTTCGCCTTTTATGGTAGAGAAAAGCTCTGCATTGCTGAATACATAATATCCCAGCCGAGCCATAACCTTAGAGAAAGTATCTGAAGTGAAGTTTATTCCACTTCCTTGCGGCCCGGCTACCATTAGGTTTAGGTCTTTCATGGTAAATCCCTTTCTCATCTGCATTAAATCTTATCTTAAATAAATATTGCAATTTTTTTAAGTAATTTGTATCTGTAAATTTTATTCCGTTAAAATTCTCGAATCATAACCTATTATGAAATTAAGGGATAGAAAAAATTTAAATCAAATCATTTATTGCTTATCAAATGGCCGAGAAAAGGGGATCAGGTTTCCAATCAGCAGCTGGCTTAATCAGATATTTTGAGGAAGAGGAAGACTTAGGTCCCATTCTTGATCCCAAACTGGTTCTATATATTGCAATAATTTTTGGTGTCACGATTGAATTGCTCAAAGTGTTTTGGCCTTTATCCATATGAATACCCAGCAATAAAATTACAAGATATTTTAATCCTGTCTGTTTACATAAGAATTTTTTGCATGTAGAAAAAATAGAGGTAAGTTTTTTAATTATGGAAGAGACAATTATCTTTTCTAATTGTTCTGGGGTGTGACAGCTATAAGTATTAAGGGTGTTTCCAAAAAATTTGGAAAAAATCAGGTATTGAAAGATATAAACTTGGATATTGAGCAAGGCGAACTGTTAGTAATCTTAGGTCCAAGTGGATCTGGTAAATCTACACTTTTAAGGGTTATCTCAGGTCTTGAAAATCCAGATTCAGGAAAAATTTACTTTGACGGGGAAGATGTAACAAGTTTCCCCCCTTCAAAAAGGGGAATAGGGATGGTCTTTCAAGATTATGCAATTTGGCCACATCTTTCGGTAGAAGAGAATTTAATGATTGTAATGGAAGATAAAAAATTTGGAAAAAATAGCAGGGATGAAATCGAAAAGGAAATAGCTGAACTAACTTATTCAGTTGGTCTGGGAGATAAATTAAAGCGCATGCCCCATGAGCTATCCGGAGGAGAACTCCAGAGGGTGGGCATTGCTAGGGCTCTGGCTTCAAAACCTAAACTTCTGCTTCTAGATGAGCCATTGAGTAATTTAGATGAAAGAATAAGAAAAGAACTTTTAATCAAAATTTTAGAAATCGTGAAGGATAGAAAATTAACTGCCATAATGGTGACACACTCGCAGGATGAAGCGTTTGAAATAGCAGATAGAATTGCCATAATTAATTCAGGAAGAATAGAACAAGTAGGAAAACCGGAAGAGATATTCTTTAGGCCATCTAGCAAATTTGTGGCACAATTCATAGGGGAAAATCTTCAATTAGAGGGTACCATACAAGAAATTTTACCCGAATCCATTAAAATAAACCTTGGGCCATTAGGGAATATTAAATATAAAAAATTACAAGGATTCAAGAACGGAGAAAAAGTATCTATTATAGTAAGGACGTCTGATTTAAAACTTAGCAGTGGCGTTGGGGATAATGGTGTTGAAGGTAGGGTTGTTGATATTAAGCGGTTTAAGGACAATTACAGAATATTTGTGGAGCTAAATGATAAAAGAATCATAAAATTCACAGCCAGTGAAATACCTGAAGATACTAATATATCTAGATGCTTTATAAATTTTGACACGGAAAAATCCTTTATCTTCAAAGAAAACTGATATTTCTTCTATTTTTTAAATTTCTTTCGAAAATTTAAAGGAAATCGTATTAATAATTTCTCAAAAGGTTCTTATTACATATTATTAACCTTTTCCAATGTAGTTTATATATGGAAAATTTCAATTACTTTATGAAATTTTTCTATTTTGTCAAAAAATAGTAAATGGTTTAAAATCTCAAAACATGCGGCAAATAATAATATTAGAGAACGAAGCCAAGGTATCCTCAAGGATCCTAGCATTAGTGGCCGTAATAATAATAGGAGTGGCGGCCCTAGCAGCTGCAATGATACTTTATGGACACAATGGCCAATCTACACAGACGCCTCAACAGGAAGTTGTTATTTATGCAGATTACAGTGCAAGCGTTGCCCAACCTTTTTTTGATAATTTCACAAAGGATACTGGAATAAAAGTAATCCCAGTTTATGGTGCCATGGGAACATTAGTAGGAAAGTTAGTTGCATCAAAATCAAATCCGCAGGCAGATGTTCTGTTTGGTGGAGCTCCTTCTGCATATATAGGAGCAGCAGAGCAAGGAGTTTTAATGCCCTATAAAGTTCCCGTGTTACAAAATTACAGTGCTTATATTAACAATCCATCGCTCTATGCTCCCAACTGGACTTGGTATTCATTTACATACAACATATTGGGAATTGTAGTCAATACAAATCTGATTAATAAAACCCAATATCCAGTATCATGGTGGAATTTAACCCAACCACAGTATAAGGGAAAAATAATAATAGAAAACCCATCAACTTCTACAACTACAGGTCTTGGATTTTTCTCACTAATATGGCAAATTTACATTAAACAATATGGTTTTACGAATGGAACAATCATGTTCAAGCAATATGTAAGAGCACTATTGAACAACACTATACCCCCCATTACCCCTGACGATGAACACGCTGAAACAGTTGTGGGTGAAGGTACTGGTGGCATCACAATTGACTGGATTAATGGACCGGTACTTTATCACGAAATTAATGGTTACCCACTTATTCCCATAATGGTACAACAGAATATATTAGGTCCAACAGCAATGGGAATAGTTAATGGTGCTCCTCATCTAAGTGCAGCTGAAAAATTCATAAATTGGGTACTATCATATGAAGGTCAATCCCTGCTTCCAAAAATATTCCTGAAGCCACCTATAATGAACTATCAAAACATAACACCTCCGCCTTACTTCCCGTCTCTAGCACAAGAAGAACAGTACGCTTTCCCCTACAGCCAGACATTCACAGTTGAAGAACAGCAAAACATAACAAATATATTCAATCAGTATGCAAGCACAGTAGGATGATAAGCTTGCGCCAAAGATTTAATTTATTACTTGAATCTTTTTTTATTTTTTTCATAATTCTATTCATGATTTTTCCATTAATATCATTTCTTTTAACTTCACTTTATGGTCAACCATTATCTATTTTGGAGTTTAGGCTTAATCTAATTCATAACCTTACTTTAAAGTATTTTTTATATATCCTGAATGATCCATATTATTATGATTCAATTTACCACACATTGGAGTTATCTTTAGCAGTTACAATTGCATCTTTTCTATTGGCATTACCAATATCATATGGAATGAGTTTTATGAATATTCCTTTTAAAAAGACTATAAAATCCTTGATAATTTCAGGGATATCAATTCCAGGCCTAATAACAACATATGCCCTGATAATAATAGCAACTAATTTCGGCCTATTTAGGTACCAATTATATTCATTTTATGGCCTAATGGCCGTAATGACTATCTCATCACTCCCTTTTATGGTAATATATCAAACGATTGCATTTGATAGCATTGATACAAGGTTACTAGAGGCTGCAACTGTTCATGGCTTGTCAAAATTGAGAACTTTCAGAAAGATTGTTTTGCCTCTTTTGATGCCAGGGTTTGCTACATCCATTCTCATAGTTTTTCTCCTAAATACAGGGACATTATCAGTCCCACTTCTTCTCGCCCCATCAAATTTTCAAGTCATTTCGGAATTGGCATTTGTACAGTTATTCTCTTTTTATAATTGGGGCATTGCGTCAGCTCTATTGTTAATATTGCTATTAATAAATCTATCAGTAATCTTGACTTATATGTTTTATATAAAATCAAAGAGATACGCAACAGTTACTGGCAAGGCTTTTAGACCATTTAGAAACGATAATAAAATCCTGAAGGTTATTATCACAGTTTATTCAATTCTATTTTCATTGTTTCCTTTAGTGGAAATATTTATAATTGGACTCACATCATTTTCATACAAGTGGGTAGGCACAATCTTTCCCACACATTTCACTTTAAATAATTTCTATGAATCATTAGGTTTGTACCCAAATGCCATTTGGTCGACATTAATACTTTCAGGACTAGCGGCTTTCATTGGAGTTACCCTTTCAATGATACCCACTTACTTTTCTTGGATATATGGTATGAAGTGGAAAAAGATGGCTAATGTTGTTATACTGTTAATATTTTCAATGTCTCCAGTTATAATTGGGATTCTCTTACTTACCATGTATAACAATAGCATAACCGGATGGATAATAAATTCAGTTCCTATAGGAGTCATATTTGGTTACGTTGTTGGAAGAATGGGATACTCTACTCGAGCATTAGACGTTACTCTTTCATCCATTTCTAAAACTCTATTCGAGGCAGAGAGACTAATGGTTCGTTCGAAATTCAAAGGGTTTGGAAAGATAACAATCCCCCTTTTAATTCCAGGAATTGTTGAAGGTTTTGTTTTGGTGTTTGTAAGGTCTACCATAGATTATGGAACAACCATTATGCTAGCACCAATTCAATGGACCACATTAACACTTGCTTCTTTTGCCTTCCTTACAACGGGGGAACTTTCACAAGGAGCAGCACTTGCCTTCATCATAATAATAATCAATATTCCAATTATGCTATTCCTTTACAGCAAGAGGAACATAAATTTTAGAGATTCAGCATTAGCTTAATATTTATTTTTTTTATTATGTATATTCAAATGAATTCCAATTTCCAATTGATGGGTAAGGAAGCAGTCTTATACGAGGAAATTCAGGGTGGAAGAATAAGATGTACAGCATGCAACAGGTACTGCCTGCTAAAGGATGGACAGACTGGCTTTTGCGGAATAAGGAAGAATGTTGGTGGTAAGCTTTATCTTCTTTCATACGGTTTAACAATGTCCGATAATGTTGATCCAATTGAGAAGAAACCACTGTACCATTATTTTCCTGGTTCTTACGTTCTTTCAATATCCACCACCGGATGTAACTGGATGTGCAAGTATTGTCAGAATTATGATATTTCGCAAAGAAGAAAGGTTGATGGTATGACTTTATTACCAGAAGCAGCCCAGAGAATTCTTAGAAATAAATACATTGACGGGGTTTCATACACTTACAATGAACCAACTATTTTTGCGGAATATGCTCACGATATCGGGGTAAAAGCCAAGGAATCGGGTAAATTTAACTTATTTGTTTCAAACGGATACATGAGCAAAGAGTCCATACCATATATTAGGGAATTTTTGGATGCCATTACAGTTGATTTTAAAGGAAATGGTAATGACATGTTTGCCAGAAAATATATTGGAATTGAAACTTACAAACCAGTTTTTGAAAATTTAAAATTGTTGAAAGAATTAGGAACGCACGTGGAAATAACTGACCTTGTTGTTCCAGTAAAGGACTTGGGAGACAAGGAAGAGGATGTAAGGTTTCTTTCCCAGTGGATATACAAAAATTTGGGAGATGAAGTGCCTTTGCATTTTACAAGATTCCACCCAGATTACTTGATGATGGATGTAGATCCAACTCCGGTGGAAATGCTTGAAAGATTCCATAAAATTGCAAAAGATGAAGGTTTGAAATACGTTTATACTGGGAACGTGCCAGGTCATCCATTGGAAAATACATATTGCCCAAGATGTGGATTTAAAGTTATTGAGAGAAGGGGATTCTATGTTTCTGATATAAGGCTCACTGATGAAAATATGTGCCCTAGATGTGGAGAAAAGATAGCCATAGTTGGCAAGGCCAAGCTAAGTAAAAATAAGTATTGGGAATGGGTATGAAAATTATATTATATTAAGGAATATTTTCAAGAATGTGAAGGGAGCCATACTTTCAGGAGGATATGGTAAGAGGCTTTATCCATATACAAAAGATATTCCCAAAACAATGCTAGAATTAAAGCAGGGGTTCACAATTTTAGATTTACAATTGCTGGATTTCAAAAGGAACGGAATAAATGAAGTTTATATGTTAGTGGGGTATAAGAAAGAAGAAATTGAGAAAAGATTCGGCAATTCATGGAAAGATATTAAAATCAAATATCTAGAGGAGGAAAAGCCCATGGGAACTCTATGGGCTATAAAAAATCTTTATGAGCACGATAAATCAGATTTCATTATTAGGAATGGAGATACTATTTGTGATGCAGATCTAAGGAAACTTAGCGAAAATACTACTAAAAGTGGGAAGGTTATAGGCATCTTAGCCACAAAAATGGTATCACCATATGGTATCTTGGGTATTAAGGGAAGCACCATAGTAGAATTCAAAGAAAAACCTATTCTTGATTATTATATTAACGGTGGCATTTATTATTTTAGAAAGGAAATAAGCGAGGTACTCGGTGAAGATTTTCAGGAGAAGGAAATAGAGAAAACTGTATTTCCAAAATTGGCAAGAGAAGGTAAAATATATGCCTACAAGCACAAAGGGATATGGAAATCGGTAGATTCAATTAAGGACTATGAGGAGGCTGTAAAGATGTTCGAGAAAAGGAGGGATTACGATTTTGGATATATAACAGATAAAAACATAATGTTGTATTCAGGAAAAGATGCAGAATTATCTGGGAATTTCATATTGAATCTGATACAGGGAAACGCAGAAATCAATGGGAAACCAATGAAAAAGGGAAAGCAATATGAGGTTAATGGTAAGGTCATGATACATTCAATAAGCCAGATTTATTTATCCTACGGTGGTAAAATTGAAAATTGGTAAAAACGTATTTATCGCGCATAATGCTACGTTGATTGGAGATATAACAATCGGCGATAATGTGGCTATCATGTATGGAGCGGTTCTCAGAGGCGATCAAAATTACATAAAGGTGGGCGATGGATCAAATATACAAGACAATGCAGTAATACATTGTGATGGAGAAAATCCAACTGAAATTGGAAAGAATGTATCAGTGGGACATCTTGCCATAGTTCACGGAGCCAAAATAGGAGATAATGTCATAATCGGAATGGGATCCATCGTAATGTCTGGAGCAGAGGTAGAAGCTGGATCTGTTATTGGAGGCGGAGCAGTTGTAACAGAAAAAATGAAGATACCCAAAAAATGCATAGCTGTTGGGGTCCCTGCAAAGGTGATAAGGTGCGGTGATGATGTGGAGGAATATGCAATTAGGAATGCAATAATTTATCAAAGATTAAAATATTTGCATGCGAGTGGAGAATTCGAAAGATATATTATTGATTGAAATCTTCTATATTTCCCTCTTTTAGCTGTTTTTTAAGCATGGAAATTATCTTTCTGTTCCCTCTAAGATTTTTCATGGCATCCCTCATTCTCTTGTAATCCCTTAAAAGCTCCTTAACATCGGATGGCTGTGTACCTGAACCCCTTGCAATTCTATCTATCCTTTCGCCCTTTATAATATCCGGTTCATCAAGCTCTTGATAAGTCATTGAATCCATTATTACCTTATACTTCCTTATTTTGGCCTCAGATTGATCGATTAAGCTTTCATCAATTTCCTTCTGTTGTAATTTAAACATTGGAAGGGAATCAAATAATTTTTTAAATAGGCCTGGTTTAGACATCTTATCCCATATTTCATACATGTCCTTAAGCGTGAATTTACCGCTGGCCATTCTTTCTACTGATTCTTCATCTATCTCTTCATGTAGCTCTTTGGCAGTAGCCATAAGGGTTTCCAAATCACCCATTCCAAGAAGTCTTGACAGGAATCTTGCAGGATTGAAATATTCTAGGTCATCAAGATGCTCTCCAGTCCCTATAAAAAGAATTGGTGCTCCAGTTTTGGCTACTGCACTTATGGCTCCGCCTCCCTTGGCAGTTCCATCGAGTTTTGTTATTATAACCCCTGTAATTTTTGCAGCTTTATTGAAAGCTTCTGCTTGTTTTCCAGCCTGCTGGCCTATGCTTGCATCTAGTATCAACATGACCTCATCGGGCTTTGCAATTTCAGCTATCCCTCTAATCTCTTCAAGCAAATCTTCATTTAGTGCATTTCTACCGCTGGTATCTATTATCTTAACATCCCAATTAGAATATTTCGAAAGGGCCCCACTCACAATCTTTCTGCTATCCTTTTCTCCATAAATTCCGAAGAAATCCGCACCCACTTGTTTAGAAATTTGCTCCAGTTGTTCGTAAGCCCCTACCCTTTGTGTATCTGCCGCAATAAGAACTACTTTAAATCCATGTTTTATATAAAACCGAGCAAGTTTCCCAGCGCTTGTAGTTTTTCCCTGTCCGTAAAGTCCTACTAGCATTATAGTGGCGGGTTTCGCTTTAAATTCCCTTGGTTTGCCAAGTATGTTTAGAAGCTCTTCATAGACTATAAGAATAAGATGATTTCTAGGGTTTGAATTCTTAGGTACAGGTTCATTTTTTGCCCTTTGCTCTACTTTTCTAGTAAGCTCTATTGTAAGGTTTATATCAACATCTGCTAAAATTAATGCTCTCTGTATTTCTCTTACAACTTCATTTATTAAATTATCATCTATGGAAGTGCTCCTTGAAATTTTTCTAAGGGTCTCCCTCAGAGACTTAGAGAGAGAATCTAAAACCATTTTTACCTCTACTCGCCAGGTACAGAATCCCTTAATTTTTCAAGCCTGGTTTTTAATCTGTTTAATGCATAGCTTAAAACTTGCCTGGGCGTAAGGCTACCATCCGTTTCAAAGTAAAACACAAATTTTGAGTCATCCTCAGTTACCTTAAGGCTATCCATCCTGTAAAGTTGTGCCAAGTATTTATTTGGATAATCAGTTGTAAATGTTACTTCATTTTCTGTCTCTTTAACAATATTTTTTTTGGCATTTTCAATTATTCTCTGAATGTTAGGCTCCCTTTTATTAACTGTCAGTTCCCTATGATATTTGTATGAAGTACCACTCGTTACTTGGTATCTAGCATGTTCCTTCGCTGTACCAAGCCAGGCTTCTGCTTCTAGCATTATGGCCTGTCTCTCATTTAATTCTACAATTGGAATTTCTTTATCTACGGGCGAAAATTTTTCATCTCCAACAGGGATTAAATCCTGAGATTTTACAACCTTGGGTCCTATAGCAAATAATGAATATGTTACGGTGCATAAAGAACAGCCTTTCCCTCCACAACTGCATGTATCTCTAAAGTTCATATTTAAATCAGTTGGTAATGGAATCAATCCTAGCCTACTTGCAATCATCTCATCGAAGAGTGATGTGGAAGATGAATAAACTTTGTCATCACCCTGCCTTATTTCCCCGTGGTGAAAGTTTACTTTGGAAATAGCTAGCTTAGGAATGTCATTTATTAAAGTTCTCCTGAGCATATTGGCATAGGCAGGGGAGATACCTTCCACCAAGAATCTGATCCAATTATCCCCTTCTTCCAATATCTTAATTGAACTCATACCCTTCTTCCCCTTTTCCCACCTTTCTTCTTTGTTCCATCGTGGGGGATGGGGGTAACATCCTCAATTTGAAGTATCTTTAATCCTGCCCTTGCAATGGCTCTTATCGCTGCCTGCGC
This sequence comes from Methanobacteriota archaeon, assembly GCA_017857235.1. Taxonomy (GTDB): domain Archaea; phylum Thermoplasmatota; class Thermoplasmata; order Thermoplasmatales; genus JAFMDN01. The sequence goes on along the minus strand of JAFMDN010000001.1, from coordinate 51,721 downwards.
ACCAGGTCCAGGATTATGAGATTTTGATCCTCCTGGGGCCCTTACTTTTATAACAACATCAGTAACATCTTTCTCTTTCAATTTTTCTACAATGATATCAACAGCTTTCATTGCAGCATATGGTGAGCTTTCATCCCTGTCAGCTTTTACTACCATTCCTCCAGACGCTTTTGCGAGGGTCTCTGCGCCTGTAATATCTGTAACAGTTATTATGGTATTATTTTGAGATGCAAAAATATGAACAACGCCCATTTTTCCCATTTAGCTCGCCTCCTGATTTTCTTGTGGCTGTTGTACCCTCATGGGGTGGAGTTCATTAGCGAATGGTGAATCTGGCGCATAGCCTATGGTATCCTCTTCCGATTTCATAACTCTGTAGCTTGGTATGGTTACTTTTCTTCCATTAACAACGATGTGACCGTGAACAATCAATTGCCTTGCCATCCTTGGGGTCTTTGCCAAACCCTTAAGAAATACAATTGTCTGTAATCTTCTGTCCAGTAATGATTCCACATTTAATGCAAGAATATCATCTGCTGTAGCATTTTCACTCAGAATACCATATCTAGCCAATTTTCCTGCTATCTGTCTCATAAGCCTCTGAGCTTCTGGATCCCCGGACCTCAATGATCCCTGGAGATCCCTAGCATTAGCTCTGAACTTCCTCAATTCTGACTGGGCTTTCCACAATTCCCTTTTATTTTTCAATCCATACTTTCGAACTAATTTATTTTCTTCTTTTATTCTCTGTCCCTCATAAGGATGTCTTGGAGTTTCATACTTTTTCCTAATTTTTCTGGGGTCTCCCATTAGATCACCTCATTATTTTTTGGCCTCTTTCTTATTATCTTCTTGCTTAGCCGGCTGTTCTTTCTTCTTTATGACTCCAACAGCCAAACCTTTTCTACCATTTGATCTGGTTCTCTGGCCCCTAACTTTCTTACCCTTTTCATGCCTGATTCCCTTATAGGATCTGATTCTTTTCATCCTGTTAATGTCATCTTGAACTGCAACGTCCCATTCTGGCCCAACTTTTAATAAATTCTCCCCTGTTTGTATATCTAATCTATGATTTAATGCCCATTCTGGGAATATTTCACCATATTTCTTTTCCATATACTCTTTAATTTCATTCATTTTATCTTCAGGTATTTCTCCCAATTTAGCATTCAATGGAATCCCAATCTTTTTTAAGAGAATCTCTGAAGCCCTATACCCCATCCCTTTTATATTTGAAAGTGCATAGACAGCTGGCTTAGTACCGTCTAGGTTGGTGCTAGCCAATCTTACTATATATCTCAAATTTTCATTTTGTTCAGCCATTTTATCCCTCGGAAGCGCAGAGCAATAAATAATTCTACATATATATTCTTTATGAGAGTCGATATTATATTAAAATTCGTTTTAAAATTAATTTTGATTCATGCTTTGGATATTCGGTTTTCAATATACTTTAAAAATGATTTTATTCGTTTTCAGGTTATTGTTGTTTGATGGATGTCATAGAGAAAATACCCTGGGATTATATGGAATGTTTAATGAAGCAAAGGGAACTCAATATGCATTGCTCCTCAAAATGCCAAGAATATGTAATATTTACTGAACATCCGGACGTATATACCGCTGGAATACACTTAAATCAAGATAGCATAATTTCAAAAGATATAAATGTCATAAAGGTGGAAAGGGGTGGTGCAATTACTTACCATGGTCCAGGTCAATTAGTAGTATACTTCATAGTTAATTTGAAAAAAAGGGGTATAAATATTTTAGATCTCATAATTAAGATCCAAAGAGCAACTGTTGAATCACTTTCTCATTATAATATAAATGCGGAAGGGAGGTTACATAAAGAGACAGGTGTTTGGGTCGGAAGCAAAAAAATTGCATCCATTGGCTTAGCAATAAAAGGGGACTGCACACTTCATGGGATTGCTATAAATGTGAGTACGGATCTGAGAAAATTTGAAAAGATAAAACCCTGCGATTTTGAACCTAGTGTAATGACAAGTATTTCCGAAATAACAGGTAAAATGATTAGTGTAAATGAATTCCTACCTATTTTCAAAGAAAAGATTTTAAAAATGTTATAAAAATTCAGTTAATATCAGACATAAATATCAGTTGTTATATATTATAAGCAATATTCTTAAAAGTTGAAAATTTATTTATTTCTTGAAGCAATAGAGTTGTATGAGCAAATACTATAATATGGATCCAAAAGAAGTTCACTCAGTTATTGCGTCCAGGATGCTGGCTGATGGATTCGACTTAGTATTAGATCTAGAAAAGAGTCATGGTATGCTATTGTACGATTCGAGATATGACAGGAAATTTTTGGATTTCTTTGGTTTCTTTGCATCAAATCCTGTAGGGGTTAATCATCCCGACCTAAATGAACCTGAATTTATGAAGGAATTAATTAGAGCTGCTAAGAATAAGGTTACAAATTCAGACATATACACCGTTGAGATGGCGGAATTTGTTAAGAAATTCTCTGATTCAGTTACACCTGAATACATGAGGTATTTCTTCTTCATTGATGGGGGAGCATTGGCCGTCGAAAATGCACTTAAGACAGCCTTTGACTGGAAGATCAGGAAGAATTTCAAAAATGGGGAAAAGACAGAAAAAGGAACGAAAATAGTACATCTGAAGGAGGCATTCCACGGTCGCAGTGGATATACCCTATCCCTAACTAATACATATGACCCAAGGAAAACTCAATATTTCCCAAAATTTGATTGGCCTAGGATATCCAATCCAAAGATAAGGTTCCCGTTAGATGATAGAAATTTAAAGGAAGTTGAAGAGAAAGAAAGGAAAAGCCTTGAAGAATTGCAGGAAGCTTTCAAGAAGCATGGAAACGACATTGCAGCATTTATTATAGAACCAATTCAGGGCGAAGGCGGAGATAACCACTTTAGGAAGGAGTTCTTTGAAGAATCATTAAAAATTGTCCATGAAAATGATGCAATGTACATTGTAGATGAGGTACAATCAGGAATGGGAATAACAGGGAAATGGTGGGCACACGAGCACTTTGGAATTAAACCTGATATTATTGCATTCGGCAAAAAGTCACAGGTCTGTGGAATAATGGTCGGACCTAAGGTTGATGAAGTAGAAGATAACGTTTTCAAAGTTCCGAGCAGAATCAATTCGACATGGGGAGGAAATCTGGTAGATATGGTAAGATCCAAAAAGTACATTGAAATAGTGGAAAAATACAATCTATTGAAAAATGTTGAAGTTCAGGGGAAGCACATATTGGAGGAATTAACTGACATATATAATAAATATACAAACCTAGTTGAAAATCCAAGGGGGAGAGGCGTGATGGACGCATTTGATCTGAAGAATGAGAAGCTAAGGGATGAGTTCTTTAACCGCATTTATTCAAAGGGCATCTTAGTGCTTAAAGCTGGAGAGAAAACCATAAGGCTCAGGCCTCCATTAATAGTTTCAGACGAGGATGTAAAACTGTTCTCCAGTAAGGTGAAGGAAACACTTGGCGAGATGAAGTAAATTTATCCTTATGTTTTTTTATATCCCATTTTCAATTGGTCTTTTACAAATTATTTATAACCTTGCGTATATAACACTTTAATGAGCTTCAATCCAAAACTGCCGAAAGAAGAAGGGGATGCATATCAGAAAGCAGAAATATATTTTGAAAGGGGTTCCAGGTATTTATCATTAAAGAAATATAAGGATGCAATAGAAAACTATCTTAAGGCATTGGAATATGTTCCAAATGACTATGAAACCAGATTCAATCTCGCCGTTGCGTATTTTCATACTGGTAAATACAACGAAAGTCTCGAGATATTAAAGAAACTATTGGAAGAGAACCCTGAAGATCCGGACCTATACTTCAATATAGGTAGTATCTATCTGGAAACAAATAAGTTCAAGGATGCAGTAGAATTTTTTGAAAAGACAATCGATAAGGATAACTTGTATCTCGATGCATTTGTTAACCTTGGAAACGCACTTTTTTATTTGAAGGAATACAAAGGTGCAATTGAAAATTACACAAAAGCAATTGATTTAGACCCGGCCAATCCTGACAATTACATAAATAGAGCTATGGCATATTACTATCTAAAGGATAAGGCTACAGCACTTGCCGATCTTGAGAAAGCAATATCTCTAGATCCCACGAACAAAAAGGCAAAGATCTGGATAGATAAAATTGAAAGCGAGTTTAACGAGCCTTAATTGATTTTATTATTTTTGCGAGCATATTTGGATCTTTTTCTGCTATGGTTCCAGTGACGATAGTAGTTGCACCAGCATCTATAAATTCTTTTGCCGTCTGTGGATCTCTTATTCCTCCTCCTACAATTACCGGTATGGTTACCTCATGAGTAACACTTTCAACCACTTTTTTGTCAATGGGTCTGTCAGCCCCTGAACCTGCCTCCAAATACAATGCTGAAAAACCGAGCATCTCCGCAGCCAGGGAATATGATAATGCTGTTTCTACATCATCCCTCCCGATAAGAATGGCGTTTCCAACCCTACCTACAGTCATGCCAGGTTCGAATATTAAATAAGCTAAAGAGATAACCTCCATTTTCATTTCTCTAATGGCCCTGGCGGCTTTAACCTGATGCCCTATAATATATTCCCTATCTCTGGAGTTGAGAAGACTCATAAAGAAAATGGCATCTGCCTTCGGAGATATGGCTGTAGAGGCTGAAGGGAACAATATCACGGGTAGTTTAGTGTACTTTTTTATCATGGTTACAGTCTTATCAACAACTGCCGTATCTGTAGCAGTGGATCCTCCGACCATGATGCCATCAGATCCCGAATTGTTGATAATTTCCATTATTCTACCTATATTTTCTTCATTAACCTTATCAGGATCCAAAAGGGTCAAATGGGATATACGCCCATATTTCATATTGTTCAATATCATACCGCACCACCAATTAAAAATGCCACTAGGCCAACTAGCATTCCAAATTTAATAAATTCCTGCCCCCTCTTGGGGTTATTAAATGAAAATATTATGGAAACTAAAAAGAGGATGTCTGCCAAAAGAACGGCAATTAAATAGTAAATATTCCAATGGAAATATAAGTATGGTATTGGGGATATAGTTATAGCTATCAAAAGGAATACCGATGCAAATACTGTACTCAACTTTTTTCCTATTTTCATTGGCAGTGTTCTTCTATCAATATCCCCTTCCACATCTTCAACATCTTTTATTATTTCTCTTGACAGATTAGCTAAAAATGCCATAAATGCAAATATTAATACCAAAAATGAAAACTTAACACTGAGGGATCCATATATAAATATTAAAGCTACCAGGAACGATATAATGATGTTTCCAATTAAACCTGCTTTTTTTGCCTTCCACTCATAGCTAACAAGCAATGCAATAGCGAACAGTACTATTAGCGATAATACTATCTTAAAGGTGAAAAGTGAAATAAGGTATCCCATTATAAAAAATACTATTGCAAATACTAATGCATCGTCCTTTTTTATTTTCCCTGAGGCCAGAGGTCTATCAGGATGATTAATTTTATCAACTTCAATATCGAAATAGTCATTCATTATGTTTCCTGCCATAAGTACAAGAAAAACTGTCAGCATTGCAAAATAAATATTGACATCATAAAGAGCACGAAAACTGCCAAATGAGATTATACCCCCAATTATTGTTCCCACGGATGCCATGACTGCATTTACGGGTCTCATGAGTTTAAGGAAGCCATTCATTTGTGTCAGGTTCAATTCATGCAATTAGATAAATTTATTTGAATCTGCTTCTTGTAATATGGAATAATAGAGATCATTAGGAGCATCAGTCTTTATTCCTTTCTCATAGAAGTTTGTTCTGCCTGCCCTGTATCCTCGTTCTTTTATCCTTTCAATAATTTCATTTATACTCACTTCATGGTTATTTATGGAATTCGTATAGAAAAAAAGCATAAGGTCTTCATTTTTCATATTTTCAAATAGCTTTTTGGATCTACTTGATAGATTTTCGATATTTATTCTATCTAAAACTTCGTTATCGTACAGAGGTCCCAAATAAAGTGGACCGATAGTTTTTCCCTCTAAGGTGAAATTTTTGACATTTTCTAAGGATTTCAAAGCCCTATTTACCCCTCGTTGGACCTGGAGAAAAACCCTGATATAATGTTTATCCCTTATTGTGAGAAGTACTCTACTCCCTAACTCCAGAGATGCTGCAATTTTAATAAGATATGCTGCGAATATCCTGGTTGATACTTCTTTAGAATAGATCCCTCTTAAGCCAAATCCTCCATACCTTAAATATCCTTTTTGGAGAAATTTTCCTTCCAGAACAGAAGTATCTGTCATGGTAACACCCAAAATTCCATGATTTTTTAGGTGAGCTAGGGAATTTTCCACAAACCCTACGGGGGTACCGTACGGATCAATGTCTATGTAATCCCAAAATTTTTCTGCAACCGCTGCATTGAAGTCTAAATTCCATACAAGAGAATTTAGGCCATTCAATTTCACGTTATCCTTAATTAAATTAAAGTTTACAGGGTTATTATCATTCAATACAACTTCCCACCCGGATTCTAAAGCTATCCTGATACCCCTTATGCCAGTTCCTGCCATTCCATCCAGGGCCAACCCTGGCCTAAAAATTTTTAATATTGAAACTGTGAAATCCCTAGAAGTAACCATTTCCCTATTGTAAAATCCATTTCCAGCTTTTCCAGGTCCCTGAGTAAATGCACCTATTGCCTGAAACTTTGCATTACCCTCAAATATCATATGGTGGATTCTTCACCTTTTATAATGTTGACAATTTTAAAGACCAATACATTTCTATTAATTGGATTTATTTCCAAGTTCCTCATATCATCACGTTTCTTCACTTCTTGCAATAAGGGATTTCTACCTTTCTTGTGTATTGTCACAATCAGCATTTTATCCATATCAAGAATCTCCTTTACAAGCTCTGTATACTGCTTACTCTCCTGTTCAACCTTTCCGATTTCGTCTATGACTATGATCTCTGCATTATCTTTAGCCCATTGGAGTGCAGGTATTGCTATCTGATCAAACGCTTTAATATCAACACCGAATTTCCCTACCCTTATTCTTGAATTAATACTTTTATGGGCAAATATGATGGAATTTTTAGAATGCCAGTCTATTACCCTTAATCCTACTGGTTCTTTTCCTTCATATTCCTTTTCTGTAATTATCCCTCCAACAACATGCCCTTCTTTCTCCAATATTTCTATAACTTTCTTTAAGACTTCAGTTTTTCCTACCCCTTCGGAACCACTTAAGGCCACTTTACTGATCATTTTTATCTACCCTGAAAAACATGAGTGGATAATTCATCTCATCGATGAACTTCATTTCTCCAATGACCCTTGCACCCTCATAATTAATTTTGATGGTTACATTTATCATATCACCGGTTAGGGTTTTATATTTGTATACAGACAGCTCCTTGCCAATTTTATTCCTATCTATATTTACCTTCACTTCCTCTACAAATGGCTGAGCCTCTGTTGCCATTTCTATTGCCTTTTCAAGGTATTCAACGTTATATTGGTTCACGGGAATGCCAGTGTATTGATGATAAATGGCACCAAGCTTTATACCTGCTTCAAATATTGCTCTTTCAACATTGCTGCAACTGAAAAATTTAGAAGCTGGATCGGGCATCAACCATTATTACATAATATTATAAATTATTTTACCACATAGATAACCTATGGAATATTTCCAACAGTAAGTTGAAAAATGAGATATTTTACATATCAAGAGCAATCATTGCTTAAAAAAGGGATTAAGAAAAATAAATTAACTACACTTTGATCAATTCTTCCGCGGCCAGAATGGCTGAAATATGGAGAAGGGCCCCATATATCATAGATTCTTCATTTATATTGAAGTTACTGCTGTGTTTTGAAACTTCGATGCCATTGATTTTACCAGTTCCAAGAAATGCAAAGGCACAACGTGTTTTTTTACAGTAAAAGGCGAAATCCTCCCCACCCATGGTAGGTGGAACCATCCTGTCTTTGACAAATTCCTTTGCGATTCTATCTATCGAATAAGAATATTCAACATCGTTCTCAAGGACAGGTAGCTCTTTTTCATATGTTACCTCCACGTGCTCATTAGAAATGGACTTGATTTCTCTCTCAATGATTGAAGCGACATTTTGGTTAAGTGATCTAGCTGTGCCACCCATTTCCACAATTTGAGGAATAACATTATTGGTATATCCACCTTTAATGTATCCTATAGAAACAACCGCAGGATCAAGAGGATTAACCTTTCTGCTTGGTATTTCTAATAGGTAATTAATTACGCGAGCAGCTTCCGCAATAGTATCATAAGCTAGATGAGGATAGGCAGCATGTCCACCTTTCCCTCTTATTTTGATAATGAAGTTGTCAACAGCTGCCATGGCTCCGCCTTTTACAATATGATACTCGCCGACATCCATGGAGGTCCATGCATGGAGACCAAAAATGAATTTTATACCATCAAGTGCACCTCCATCTATCATTGAGATAGCTCCTTTGCCTATCTCCTCCCCTGGTTGGAATATCATTCTAACAGGAAGATTCATATTTTTGACAATGGGAATTAAGCCAAGCAAAATTGCGGTGTGCATGTCATGCCCGCAAGCATGCATCCTATTTGGTATCTCCGAAGAAAAAAGGAGATTTGTTTCTTCATTGATTGGAAGTGCATCCATATCAGCCCTCAGAGCTATATGAGGCTCATCTACAAAGTCTAAAACTACTCCATTTCCTATCTTTTTATATTTCAAGCCGAATTTACTAGCTTCGGAAATGACTATTTCAGAGGTCCTAACAGTTTCCATTCCAATCTCAGGGTGCTTATGGATATCTCTTCTAAGTTCGACCATCCTCTGGAATTGTTTTTTTACATTTTCAATCAATAATTTTTTCTCCATCCTTCATCACCTGAATGAAATTGGGGTAGTCAATGGTTACACCTATCCCAGGATTGTTGAATGGATAAATTCTCCCGTTTTCCATGGTAAAAACCTCCATTGTTATATCCTTCCAAAAGTATTTGTCATTGGGGCTTGTATCTCCAGGTAATTTTACATCTTCTAGGGATGCTATGGAAATATTGAAGGATCTTCCAATACCTGTTTCTAGCATGCCACCAACCCATAAACCCACTGAATTTTTCTTTGCAATATCAATTACCTTCAAAGTATTTCCAATGCCACCCATTCTTCCAGGTTTCAAATTAATAATGTCTGCAATACCTGCTTCAATATACATTATGGCCGATTCTGGGGACTCAATGGACTCATCTAGGCATATTTTTGTTTGAATCTCTTTTTTTAGCTTTGTATATCCTATGAAATCATCTTTACCAAGAGGCTGTTCTATATATTCTAGATTGAAATCGTCCAATTTCTTCAAAGTTTCCAAATCTTTTAAGGTGTAATCCTGATTAGCATCCACACTCAAGGGAATATTAGGAAACTTCCCCCTTAAGGATTTCAAAAGCTCAATATCATGCCCTTTCTGTATTTTAACTTTGATTCTCTTATATCCCCTATTAACTGCCTTCTCTACTGTACTAATGGTGGCATCAATACTTGATATGCCAATAGATATTCCAACATCAGCATAACCCTTAGTTCTACCTATAAATTTATAGAGCGGTTTTTCCTCTTTCTTTGAAATATAATCATAAAGCATCATTTCCAAGGCAGCCTTGGCCATATTATGCCCTTTTATATGTTCAGTTAATTTAGAAAATTCTTCAGGGTCTTGGGTTTTTTTCAAAATAGGGGCTAAATATTTTTTTATGACAATAATTTCAGCGTCATTGAACTCATAAGAATATCCAGGATATTCATCCGAAACCATCTCTCCGAAAGCTTCAATCTCCCCATCATAGTATCGAAGTATTACTGCCTCCCTTTGGTATTGCACACCAAAACTTGTTTTAAATTCCTGGATGAGCGGGATTGATACCTTAAAATAATGAAGCATATTTAGACATGAAACACATATTTATTAATGTTCCATATACCTTAATTTACGAAGTTATAGACTCCTTCAGTGCTTTAACTATCTGATCTATGTCCTCTGAAGATGTTAATTTAAGAAAAACTTCTTCTAGGTTTTTATCCTGGGAAGAAATTTCATCTATTTTCCCAGTATACTTTACTGAGCCTTTATCCATTATTGCAACTTTCTTGCATATGTTCTGTGCTATTTCTAATATGTGTGTGGAGAAAATAATTATTTTTCCTTCCTTAGAAAGATCCATTAGAAGGCTCTTAAAAATCTTTGCTGATTTTGGGTCAAGGCCGTTAATGCTCTCATCAAGTATTAGAATTTTAGGATTGTGAAGTAGGGATGAAATTATAGATACCTTCTGCTTAGTACCAAAGGAAAGGGAACCAATAAAATTATCCATATATTCAGAAATTCCAAGGGCATATGCCAATTCGTCAATCCTCTTTTCCAATAAATTTGGAGAAATGTCGAGACCCCTCATGCTACCTATGAATTCAAAATATTCTCTCGGAGTCAATGATTCATACAAAACTGGAGTCTCAGGAACATAACCAACAATTTTTCTTATTTCAATTGGATTTCTATTTGGATCGTATGATTCTACTGTCACCTGACCATAATCATATTTCAGTGTCCCTGCAAAAATTTTCATTAGTGTTGATTTACCGGAACCATTAGGTCCAAGTAGGCCAAAGATGTCACCATCTACTATCTCTAAATTTATGTCATTGAGAATCAATTTGTTTCCGTACTTTTTATATAGATTTTTTGCAATTACAGCCACTAATTCAATAACCATACCTGATTAATTTACATTTCGAAGTAAGGAAAATGTAAATTTAAATATATCAAGAAGACATAATTCGCCATGGTATCTACCTTATATAAAAACATAACACCCTCTGCAACAATTTCTCTGAATAACAAATTTTCCCAGCTAAAGTCTCAAGGGAAAAGCGTAATATCATTTGCAGCCGGGGAACCTGAGCCAACCACACCAATTGAAGTGATAGAATATGCATTCAAAATGGCCCAGGCCGGAAAAACTCATTATACTCCATCTTCCGGGATTCCTGAATTGAGAAGCAAAATAGCAAAGAAATATTCAGATATGACCTCAAAGGAAATACTGCCATCCCAGGTTATAGTATCGATTGCAAAATTTGCAATTAACATAGCAGTGGGATCAGTGATTGAGCCAGGTGATGAGGTTTTGCTCCAAGACCCATCATTTTTATCTTATCCAGAAATTGTGAAGCTTTTTGGAGGGAAGCCAGTATACGTTAACTCAAACGATGATGGATCCTTGGATATTGAGGATCTGAAGGAAAAGATTTCACCCAAAACAAAAATGTTACTCCTAAATAGCCCTGCCAACCCACAAGGTTGGGTTGCAACCCATGAAGAGTTAAAAGCATTGGCAGATATTTCCTTGGATAAGAAGATTTATGTGATGTCAGATGAAATTTATGAAGATATAGTGTATGAGGGGAAACACGAATCAATTCTGCAGTTTCCAGGCATGGAAGATTTAACATTCGTCGTAAATGGTTTCTCAAAGAGCCACGCAATGACTGGCTGGAGAATAGGTTATATTATCTCCCCAAAATCATTTAGTCCATATTTAGATGCTTATCAGCAGCATACAATTACATGTGCACCATCAATTTCTCAGTATGCCGCATTGAAAGCCATGGATGACAGGGTTTTTCCTCAAAAATTGAAAGAATCCTTCCAAGAAAAGAGAAACAAAATTTATCAGATACTATCAAAGAGCGAAAAGTTGAAATTAAATATACCACGCGGAACTTTTTATATATTTCCAAAACTATTGAATGGTATGGATGGGAACAAATTCAGCAACGATCTTCTAGAAAAGAAGGGAGTTCTGGTGACACCCGGTGAACCATTCGGACCATCTTCCAAGTTCAATTTTAGAATCTCATATGCTTTGTCTATGGAAGAACTAATTGAAGGTGGAAATAGAATTCTTGAATATCTGGGATAAACTTATTTTCTCTTTTTCCTGTATTCAGTGTATTTCATTAAATCAAATTCCAAATTGTGCTTTATTTTCTTACTGGTAAGATACCTGCTGAGAGATTCGGAAACATCCCTTACGTAGGATTCAGGTAAGGGCGATAAAATTGTAATTTCTTTCCTATGCAAAGGAAAGACCATCCTGAGCTTTCCCTCTCTATTATATCCTTCAGGTTTTCTATTATTTTTTATATCTACCATGTTTATATATATTATAACGTCCCGATGGTCTGGTTCTTCCTCGAGTTCTCCTGTTTCTTCAAAGAATAGTTCCATTAATCCTTTATAGCTCTTTTCCAGATATTTCCACTGAAAGTCATCGGGAAAAATAATATGACCACTCCAATTTTTCATACTGTTGACCTCTTCTTGCGCTTAACAGTCATGGGAATTGCATCATTCTCAAGTTCTATTAAGGCAATTTTTACAGGGTCAATTATATCCTTTGGAATGTCAACCAGAATTGGGGCCCCCATTGATATCTGGAGAGCCCTTGCACCTATAATTCTAGCTTTCTCATATTTAGTATATTTTTTAACAATCATATGAGCATTACCTCCAAAATTATTCATTAGGTCAATCGAATCTGCAGTCAACATTGACACTTATAACAAACTGCCTAAAAAGTTTGCTATGCTTTCGAGGAAATGCTCGTCTTTCTTGTCAAAAGGATCGATTAAATCGCTGTCTATATCAATTTCTCCAATTACTTTACCATTATTGAAAATTGGTACAACTATCTCAGATTTTGTATTGGGAAAACAGGCAATATATCTGCTGTCCTTTGATACATCAGGTACTACAACTGTAAATTGTTCTTTAGCTGCTAGCCCACATATTCCTTCACCTATCTTTATCCTGACGTGCTCAGTAGCTTCCGGTCCATCCCAGGCTCTTAATACCAAATCATCGTCTTCTACCATGTAAATTCCAACCCAGTTATATTTATCCACCTTATTCCTTAAAAAATTAACAGTATATTGAAGGGGGTTTTTATTGTCAAACTTCTCCCTATATTCATACAGGAGTCTATCATAATCATATTTTTTTAGTTGCATTAGGGTAAATTCTTTATAAGTATAAAATTTTAATTGGAATCATAATGGATGTGCAATTTCTTCATTGAATGCGAAAATTAAGCATTTAACAGATTAAAAATTAACAAATGATAGTTTGTTTAAAAAATGGGGATATAAAATTTAATTAACATATTCATAATAGGATTATGAATGCTTTATCTAGTTAGCTACGACGAATTGAGTGATGGCGTCAGGAAAATAAAAATATCGAAAGATGAATTTATGAAAATATATTTGGAATTATTAAGAGAAGGCAGATCTGAATATAATGGAGAAACTATAGTGTTCACAGATTCACTGGTCAATAAAAATTTAGACTTGGAAAATATAAAGGAACTTACAAGCGCCATTAACAAAAGTATAATGAGAGAAAAGATAACGGAAGACCAAATTATAGATAAGCTTGTTAAAATGATTGATGAAATTGACAAGTTCATAAATTTTGTGACATTGAAAAAAGTGGAATCAGAAACTCTGATAAAATATTCCGATAAGATAGATCCAGGAGCAACAAAGCTCTTTCAAGAGTTAGAAGAAAATTTGCTGAATTACAGGGACAAATTGGATTCTATGCTTAAGGCATATGTGGAAAGGAATGCTCCCAATACGTCTTCCCTCATTGGACATAAAGTTACTGCAAGGCTCATAAGTTTATCAGGTGGAATAAAAGAAATTGCTATGAGTTCATCAAGTGCAATACAGATATTGGGTGCAGAAAAAGCCTTTTTTAGATTTAAAAAAGGAAAGGGCACCCCTCCAAAGCACGGGGTCATATATGAAATACCAGACATATATAAAGCGCCTAGGAAACTAGCAGGAAAAATTGCCAGAGTTTATGCCAACGGCATTGTGAAAGCCGCAAGAGCCGATTTGGCAGGAATTAAATCAGATATACCCAAGAGGACTAAAGAAAAAATAGAGAAAATAAAACGGGAATTTAGGTAAAATTGTTTGCATTCAAATTAGTAATTGGTATTGGATATTTCCCAATGAGGCAGCCAAGGCAAAGATTATTTTTTTCAAATCCTATTGCTTCCACCAATCCGTCTATTGAAACATAAGCAACGCTATTAGCACCAAATTCCTTTGCCAGTTCGTCAAGGCTTTTACCTTCCTTGGCCACGAATTGCTCCTTGGTTTTCATATCTATCCCGAGATAACAAGGATATTTTATTGGTGGGGACCCAACCCTTACATGAACTTCTTTAGCTCCGGCATCCCTTAAAAGTTTAACAATCTTCCTCATTGTATTCCCGCGTACAATTGAATCATCCACAAGGACAACTCTTTTATCCTGTACAACTTCCTTTATAGGGTTGAGCTTTATATCAAGTTCATCTTCCCTCTTATTTTGTGTTGGCATAATAAAAGTGCGATCAACATACCTATTTTTTATTAAACCCTCCACAAAAGGTATTCCCGAACCAATGGAATACCCTAAGGCATGGGATCTCCCAGAATCAGGTACCGGGATTACAATATCTGCATCAGCAGGACATTCTCTAGCAAGTATTTCTCCAATTTTTTTCCTTACTTCAAATACGTTTCTACCATCTATTGTGGAATCAGGCCTTGCAAAATAAACATATTCAAACATGCAATGTGCTGGGGATTCATTACCAAACCTATAACTTTTATAACCATTCTCCGTCAACTCAATAATTTCACCAGGATAGAAATCTCTAATAATTTTACCTCCAAGTTGTTCAAATACAACGTTTTCAGATGCAATTCCAAAACCTTTTTTAGTTTTTCCAATTGCCAGGGGCCTAATAGCATTGGGATCCCTAACACCAAAAACCCTTTCATTTATCATTATAACTAGGGAATATGCACCTCTAATTTTACTGAATGTTAGTTTCATTGCATCTATTATATCCTCCCCCCTTGCGAGATTTATAGCAAGTAGCCTCAAGATTACTTCAGTATCTGATGTAGTATTGAATGAATAACCTTTAGATTCAAGTTCATTCCTGATCTCTTCTGCATTTACTATTTCTCCATTGTGGCCCATTGCTATCTCATATTTTCCAACCCTAGAAAATATAGGTTGTGCATTATCTATTACGGAAGAACCAGCAGTGCTGTACCTGATGTGTCCAATTCCCCTATCCCCTGTTTGATCTATCTTTATCTGAGAAAATACTTCCCTGACAAGACCCATCCCTTTATAGACCTTTAAATTCTTACCATTGTAAATACAAATACCAGCAGATTCCTGACCCCTATGCTGCAGGATCCTCAGGGACTGGATTAATCTATATTCTACCCCACTGTCTTCTAATAGCGCAACTACTCCACATTTATCACTTACTTTTTGCCCAGCTATATTCTCTAATTCTAGGGGCAGGATATCCACAGTGTGCACACCTCTTTTTCTGAACATTGTATGCGTGATGTCCGCACCTCCTGCATTTTATATGAACTTTTATCCTGCTCCTCTTGCCCATGGATGGAGTTCCTCTCATTTATTTACACCTCCGAAGGCGAAATATATACAACCACATCCCCTCTGATAACAGCTATGGGCAAAACTCCATTGGATTTACTGTCTATTATTTCCTCTGCCTCTTTTATCACTAAATTCATATGTTGGTCGTATCCATCCAGTTTTCCCCTGTACTCTCGATTCCACTTAACTTTAACTAAAACGTACTTGTTCAAGCTGCTACCCAGTAATCCTAGGGGACGTGATTTGCCTTCCATATTTCCCCTTATTCATTATGGATATTTAATCTTGCGTTATGTTTTATATATCATCAGTTAGGTCCAGATGCTATCATTAAATTTCTGATGCGATAATAAATTTTGAATTTTCATTATTAATTAGATTAATTGATTAATGACCGTGAAAATATATTTTAGGTATCATTATATCACTACTCAATGAGTAAGATTGCAATAATCGGTGGATCAGCAGTAGGAAACTTGCTGACTAAATATAAGTCCATTTTAATTCATACCCCCTATGGTGAAACATCATCCCCCATTGAAGTGGGAGAAATTGGCGGTGTGGAAGTTGCTGTTTTGTACAGGCATGGAAAACCACACAAAATTCCACCCCACAAAATAAACAACAGGGCAAACATATTTGCTCTTAATCAACTGGGAATTGAAAGGGTTATAAGCATTTCCGCAGTAGGTTCGTTGGATCCAGAATTGCCACCTGGGACAGTAGTAATACCTGATCAATTTTTTGATTTTACAAAGGGGAGAATTTACACTTTCTATGATGGCCCAAAGGTAGTTCACATTTCCATGGCTGATCCATTTTGTCCAGAATTATCAGAAATAGCTTATACTGAGGGGAAAAAAATGGGTATAAATATAAAAAAGGGCTCAACATATGTTTGCATAGAAGGTCCGAGGTTCAGTACAAGGGCTGAATCGAGATTTTTCAGGCAGATCGGGAATATAATTGGGATGACTCTGGTGCCAGAAATAAATCTAGCAAGGGAAATGGGCATGTGCTATATGACATTGGCTACAGTTACAGATTTTGACGTCTGGGCTGATAAACCAGTATCAGCATCAGAAGTAACTAAAGTAATGAAAGAGAACGAGGAGAAGGTAATGAGGTTGTTAGAGAATCTACTCCCCAAAATACCTGAAAATAGAGGCTGTAGCTGTAAAAGGAGTTTGGAGGAGGCGTCGTTATGAAAGGTCAATTTTTGGGTGGAGGGAACGAGGTAGGGAGGTTAGGTTTCGTTCTGGACGCCTCAATTCACAAATTTTTGTTTGATTATGGTATTAATCCTACGAAGCCACCACAGTTTCCCGCATTTGCACCGAAGGTAGATGCAGTATTTCTTACTCACAGTCATCTTGATCACGTCGGAATGGTGCCATGGTTAGCTAAATCATCTCCTACTAATGTTTATGGAACACCTCCAACTTTAGCAGTAACACCAATTTTACTATACGATACGGTAAAAATATCTACAATAGAGAGTACATCTTTGCCTTATGAGAGGATAGATGTGGATAATATAATAGAAGCCTTCACACCAATAGAGTATGGGGATGTTGTAGAGTTCAAGGATGTAACAATTTCAGTTCACAATACTGGCCATCTACCAGGTAGTGGAATGTATTTGATACAGAACGATAAAAAAGTACTGTTTACTGGAGATATTCAAAGCATAGATACACATCTTTTAACCGGGATCAAATCTATAGATACAGATGTTCTAATAGTTGAAAGTACCTATGCTGGAAAAGAGCATCCCCCTAGAAAGGATGTAGAAGAAAATTTCATTAATTCCATAAAGGAGGTAAATGAAAGGGGAGGGGTGGCTGTCGTTCCGGCTTTTGCAACAGGAAGGGCTCAAGAACTTTTAATGGTCTTAGAAAATACAGATTTCGAAATTTGGATGGATGGAATGTCGAGAAGCGTAAGTAATGTCCTTCTGAACCACCCAAAATATATTAAGAATTTCCCAAGATACAAGAAAATGCTTAAAAGAATAAGGCAAATTCGAAATAACTATGATAGGGAAAAGGCCATGGAGGGTAACGTAATAATCACAACAAGTGGGATGCTTGATGGTGGCCCGGTTTTAAACTACATATCTCAGCTTAATGATCCAAAGCATGGTCTGTTCCTCACAGGTTATCAAGTGGAGGATACTAACGGAAGGATGTTATTGGAAACTGGAAATATAGATCTGGCGGGAGTGATTACAAAAGTTAAAATGGATGTTAGGTTCTTCGATTTTTCAGCCCATTCAGGGCACAGAGAGCTATTAAATTTCATTGAGGGTTGCCGGCCATCTACAGTAATCCTTATGCATGGAGAGAAGAGGGAAGAACTTGCTAAGGAAATTACAGGAGCAAAAGTTCTCCTTCCGAAGAACGGAGAAATTTTTGAATTCTGAACATGAGACCAAGGGGTAAATTAGCAGATAAAATCTTAGAATTTTTATCAACAGGAGAAAAAACACAAGTAGAGATAAGTCGGGCTCTAGGTTTATCTAGATCAAGAACATCTGAAATACTTTCTGAGCTTGAAATACAGGGTAAGATAATTAGAAGAAAAATCAGCGAGAGAACCATAGAGGTTAAAATAAACAGGGATTCAAATTTAATTGTTGGGATTCTGCCAAGTTCTGAATATGTTTATCTGATTGAAGCAATTGAAGATCTGGGATTAAATTATATATTGAAAATTTTCAATAACAGCCTTGAAGGTTTTAAGGAACTAATACTTGGGCAAATAGACATCCTTGCAAGTCCCCTAGTGTCGGGTTATATTTTTTTCCTTCTGGATGAAAGGATCAAACCAATAATGGGTATTGCAAGAGGGGGAGGGGGCATAATCAAAAAATCCGACAGAGGAATCTTGGGAACCACACCATTTTCAAAAATGGACAGATTATCCAGGCAAAAGAAAGGATTCCAGATTGTATACTATAAAGGAATAGAAGAACTATTAGAAGCTTATGGAAAGGGGAAAGTTGACGCCATTAGCATATGGGAACCATACCTAACACTTTATGGCGGTAAACCTGAAAATAACCATGAGACGTGCTGTGCGCTTTTTGGCAATGTTTTGAACGATTTGAAAGAAAAATTAATCATTAAGTATGTTGAATTAACCGAGAGTAATTCAAAACCTGAGAGGGGTATTAAAGTGATTTCAGAAAAATTGGGTTTCGAACCTAAAATTATTGAAAAATCATTAAAATCATATGAATTCGATCATTCCATTTCGAAAGATGATCTGGAAAAGCAGCTTAGAGCTCTAGGAATAGGTGTGGCAAAGAATCTTGGTGATTTTCTTGGGAACGGGCATAAAGAGTCCATATGAACTCTACAGGTGGCAGGTAGAGGCACTCGATTTTTTGAAAAATTCAAAGAGCAAGATAAAGATACTGGAAAGCCCAACAGGATCTGGCAAGACACTAGTTTCACTGATATATGCATTAGAAGATTGTGATAATTGCAAAATAGTTTTTCTAACCAGAACAAACTCCCAAGTTGAAAATGTATTTAGAGAATCAAGATTATTGGGTTTAAAAAAGGTAATATCATTTATGGGAAGAGGCGAAACTTGCCTTTTCAAAAAAGTAAATCCAGAGATGAGGGAAGGAGACCCAGAAGAACAATCCCGTCTTTGCCAAAGGTTAGTAAAAGACAGAATGGAAGGAAAGGAAGGATGTTTTTATGAAACCGATTATGACATGGGTTGGGTAGCCGATATCATGCGGCCACAGGATCTCGTGAACTTAGGAGATCAATTCGGTTTTTGTCCTTATTTTGCACAGAGGGAATTATTGAAAGATGCCAAGGTGGTTGTATCAACTTATTCATATCTATTAAGCCCTTACATTAGGGAAAGGTTTATGGATTGGATTGAAACTCCTATGGAAAAAATAATTGTCATATTCGATGAAGCGCATAACGTACCTGAATTCTTACGCATGATTAATTCAGCATCTTTTAGTGTTGCGGACATAAATAAGGCTAGGGATGAAGTAGAAAAATATGGTGATAAAACTTTCAATAATTTAAGCCTTAGTTTAAGCTTGAATTACATAGAAGAGGCTTTAGAATACATCTTTTCAGATGGGCCAAGGATTCTTACTCCGGACGATGCCAAGGAAGCATTCATGAAGTCCTTTTCATCAGGAACCATTGAAATTTCAAGGTTACTGGAACAGATGGTTTACGTGGGTGAAGGCATAAAGGAGATGAAGTTGAATGAGGGAAAATTACCTAGGAGCTACATTTATAGAACAGCCGTGTTGTCTCAATTACTAATGGAGGATTCCGGAGCAGAGTTTGTAAGAATAGTTGATGACTCGGAACAAAGAATAAACTTGAGATTCTTAGATGTATCGAATCAACTAAATTTCTTGAAGCAGTTTAAGAGTGTTCTTTTTATATCAGGAACATTAACTCCATTTGAGAAGTTTAAAGATGAGTTAGGAATTGAGGAAGCTAATGAAAGAGCAATAAGCGTACCTTACCTTGAAAGCAATTTAAGAGTTCTCTATACGGACGAAGTTAACTTGAGCTATTACAAAAGATTGGAGAGCGAAGAGAAGCTTCTTGAAATTTTAGAAGATTTCATTAACAGGACTTCGTATAATACCATGGTATTAGCAACATCCTACGAGCAATTGTCAAAAATAAGAGATCTTAATTTTAAAAGAAAAATCTTCTTTGAAAGAAAAAACATCACTAACCTAGAATTAGCAGATATGATAGAATCTTTCAAGCAAAATGGAGGGGTACTCATGGGCGTAATCAATGGTAGACTTTCGGAAGGATTAGATCTGCCAGGAAAATTCCTGGAAGTTGCAATTATAGCTGGCATACCATATCCAAAGCCATCTCCCGAAACAAATGCCATGGAGACATACTATGATATGAAATTCAAAAAAGGCTGGTACTATGCCTATGAGGCCGTGGCTATAATGAAATTAAAACAGGCCTTGGGTAGATTGATTAGGTCTCCTAAGGATCGGGGGGTTGCAATAATATTAGATTCAAGGGCAAAAAGGTTTAAAAAGGCACTGCCAAATTTATATAGGTCGGAAAACCTTGTTGAGGATACCGTTAATTTTCTTAATCAATAAGGAACGTCCTTCAACTTTATTTTAAAACCAATTATATTAACTGCTCTGTGTAGTAATGGCGTTATGATAAGTATTGCTATTATTCCAGGCCATGGGAATACCTTGAAGAAATCCCATCTCAAGTAAAGATAAACTAAAAAAAGCGAAACCAATGCAAAGGGATACTGGTCAAGAAAAAGTGCTTCTTTTCCAGGCTCAAAATTCAATTGCCTTTTTATAAATGAACCAATCAGATCACCTAGCATGGAACCAAAAGATAAGAGGAGTATAATTACTATTGAAACGTAAATACTGCTTGAATAGGACAATGGCTTCCAGTAAGCACCAATCACAATTATTACTATCCCGATAAGAAATCCAGCAAATCCTCCACCTAAGAATCCAGATAGCGTTTTATGGTCCCCAAAAATTCTTCTGCCTCTAAATTTTCTTCCTCCGTCAATGATTATTTTTCCGCCAAAAATTACCGCACTGGGATTTGCGATGTAAGAAGGCATGAAAAGTATGATTGGTATTATTATGGATGCAAGCCAATTCACAGAACTTTAACATTTTCCTATTGTTAATTTTTACCCATAAATCTATTTAAATACCTTAACATTAACGTTAAAATGGAATCTTCCAAACCCTCAATTATCATGTTACAGAGCGCAATAGGGCTGATACTCGGATACTTAACTTTCCTTATAATTTTCAGATACGCGGGGGTTGAAGCCTACGGAATTTTCTCTTTCGCACTATCTTTCGGTCTTCTCTTCAGTTTTATAGGGGATTTGGGTTTGAATACTGCCCACATAAAAATGATATCATCTGGCAAGAACAGGGCAGAGTACAATTCGGCATTTTTCTTACTAAAAATTTCCATGACTTTGATCTATATTGGAGTTATGCTTCTTTCCCTGTATATATGGAAAATAGTACTGCATAGGGGATTTGAAACAAGATTCGAACTAATAAGCATACTCCTTCTAATACCCTATTTCTTTTCACTTCCATTAATACAGGGGATAAGGAGCTTCTTGACGGGTACAATGGAGGCTGCTAAATTATCAATCCCAAGTATAGTGGAATCTTTGGTTAGGTTTCTATTAATTTTTATTTTTTTCTTTGTAAATATATTCCACGTAAGAAATTCATTGGAGTATTCCATATACATTTCTATAGCTTATAGCGTCTCGTACATGGTTTATTTAGCCATGAATTTATACTTCGGAAGGCCATGGAAGTTCAAATGGCCAGATTTTTCCATAATAATGGAATATATGAAGTTCTCGTTTCCATTGTTGATTGCTACCGTCGTAGCTACCATTTCATCAAATATTTCACAGATATTGATTCAAACATTCTTCCATGCATATGAGCTTGGCGGATATTCAGGAGATCTTAAAATAGTTCAGATAATTAGTACTTTTGCTGGTTCCATAACAATTATGATTCTTCCAATGCTGGCAAAAGATTCTAAGGATATGAATGAATACAAAGGGAGGGTAAATTACATAACCAAATACCTTATTATGTTACTCTCTCCTTTAATAGTATTTACCATAATATTTGCAGCTCCAATACTAAATCTATGGACCTCTCAACTGATATCATTCCAGTTGCCACTAAAGGTTATGCTTCTATCTATATTCTTCTCAGTGGTATCTACTACTTTCATAAACCATTTTAATGCAACCTCCAATACAAAAGTATCATCGTTCATTAACATTTTGAACTCAGTACTTATCATAGTCTTGGATATAATACTAATACCATCGCAATTTTTTGGTATAAAACTTATGAATCTCGGAGTATTGGGTGCTGCTTTAGCCATGTTAATTTCATCAATTATTACGTTTTTGTATTCGCTCTTCCTCATCCACAATGAAATTGGTAAATTCATAGATAAAAATGCAGTTCTTCCAATAGCGGTTTCAATTTTACCTGCACTGCCTCTAATAATTTTCTTCTACTACTCCACAAGGATGTCAGCATTATATTTAGCTGCAATTTTTGTGGGCTATATGTTTATTTATTTAATCCTCCTGAGAGCATTTAAAGTAATAAATAGGGATGAATTAAATGATATAATTAACATTATAAACCCAAAAAAGCTATTTAGCTATATAGCGGATGAACTAAGGAGGCCATCCCAATAGGATATAATATGCCAGTTGAGATATTGAACCATACTGCAGACATTCGAATAAGGGTAACGGAAAGAGATAAGAAACTACTATATCTTAAACTAGGCAATGCAATGCTAAGTCTAATATTCCATGGGAATCATAATAAATGCGAGTATTTCTTCCAAAGGGAATTCGAAGTTAAAAATGCTGTGAGTTTTTTAAATGATGTTCTTTATGTTGTTGATACGGAAAACAAAGTACTAAAAATCAAATATCTAAGATTCTGCGGAAGCAAGGTATTGGTTGGGTTTTGTGGTGAGGAATTTCAATATGGCAAGCATAGCTATCATTATCTGATCAAAGCAGTAACTTACCATAATTTTGTAGAAACAGAAAATTTGGCTGAGGTAACTTTTGACATATAATTTTTTATCGGAAGATCTAATAGTGAATTATGGAAGGAGATAAAAGAAACATAATCGATGATATAAAGAAGGTTACAATTTCTGAAGATCTTATTTATGACGCCATAAGGGACATTTACAAGGAGGAAATAAAATCCATCATAATGGAAAAGGTAAACAAGGATCCAAGAATGAAAAAGGAATTTCGGGAATCTCTGGAGGAATTTGTAAGGGCAAAACTTATGGAGGGAACAGCAATAGCCAAGATGACAAAGATACTGGTCGAAGTTGCAGTAGTATCACTCCCCCAGGAAATGAAGGAAGAACTTGTTAATTCAATTATTAAAGCGGTAGGGCCAGAAATTGATGAACTATTGAAAAAAACACTTTAAGAAAGCGTAAATGAAGCTAACCATAAACAGGCTTTTGCTAATTATACTGATAGCAGCTTATATCATATTATCTATTGCTGTTAAAAGAATATTTGTATCGGGACTCATAGATTGGTATACAATCTGGATACTTGCATCTTTAATAGTTGTCAATGCCGCCCTTTTATCTTCAGGAGGAATTGATAGGATATCATTTACAATACTCCAGAATTTCAATAACAAGAGAACCTTTTTCCTTTTTTCAGTAGTACTTACTCTCTTACTTTCAATGTTCTTAACTAATGACGTTGCCTTATTGGTTTTAGTACCCATAACAGTATCCATAGGAAAATTCTCAAGGGAAGATGTGGATGATGTAATAATATTTCAGGCAATTGCCGCAAATGTAGGATCTATGTTGATGCCATTCGGCAATCCACAAAATATTATAATTTATCGCGAAAGCGTAAGAAATTTCGTTCTTTTCCTTAAGGTTATGTTTCCTCCATTCTTGATTTCTTCGTTCTTGCTTTTAATAATAATAATGCTTTTAAAAACGGGAGATTTTAAGAATAAATTAGACGAAGCTCCTTATGTAAATATGTATTTATTTATTCCAAATTTTGTATTGCTTTTAATAATAATATTGGCATTTTTGCTGGGATGGCCTTACTATATTTTCACTTTATCCATTTCAATATCTATTATTTCCATGCTTTTAAATGAACCATCAAATCTTTCTAAGGTGGATGTAGGACTTATATTAACATTCATTTTGATTTTCTACGATGTAAATTTAGCAAGGGAAATCCTAAGAATCACAATACCCCGTAATGCTATTGACATCTATGTTTATTCATTGATTTTAAGCCAATTTATAAGCAACGTACCAACAACCGTTTTATTCGGAAAAGTGGCTAACTGGCCTGCGCTTGCCTATGGTGTAGATATTGGTGGTAATGGTACTCTGGTTGCTTCCTTAGCCAACCTTATAGCATTCAGAAACATGAGGGTTAAGGATATTTTAAGGTTCACAAAGTTTTCATTCCTTTTCCTCTTTATAACTTCCATAATAGGGGCACTCCTTTTAATGATTCTCTAGCAGTTGCGGAATAGTTTTCCATAAAGCTATAAATTATTATAAAATCAAACAATGTTCGTTCATGCAAATTAAGATAAGGGATGCAACTATCTTAAACCCAGATGGTAATAATTTTAAAGGAGACATATACATCGATGGAAATATCATATCAGAGATAAAACAGAAAATATCACAGGAGGCAGAATATGTAATAGATGCCTCTAATAAGTTAGTTATCCCCGGGATTGTAAATATGCATACACATATTGCTATGACCAACATGAGGGGCCTTTTTGACGATCTGAAGTTTGATGCTTTTCTGAACAGGGGTTTCATGTTGGATTCAAATAGGACGGATGAAGAAATTTATTGGGGTGCCAAACTGGGAATTCTCGAGATGCTCTCAAATGGAATAACTGCATTCATGGATCTTTATTATTCTGAAGATATAATAGCAAGGGCAGTAAACGAAATAGGGATTAGAGGTTTTCTGGGGTGGGCAATAGTAAACAAGGAAATTACTACACAAAAAGGAGATCCTATAAAAAATGCAGAAAATTTCATTAGAAACTTTAGGAATCATGAACTGGTAACACCATTGCCTGCGCCTCATGGTGTTTACTCTACAACCAGAGATGATTTATTAGCAGCTAAGGAGTTATCAGATCGGTTTGATCTGCCCATGACTATGCATCTAAGCGAAAATAAAAAAGAAGTTTATGATCTTGTAAAAAAAGAGAAGAAAAGACCGGTTGAATACCTGGAGGGTATTGGAGTAATTTCAGATAAATTCATTGGAGCACACGGTGTTTATTTAACTCTATCTGAAATAAAAACTCTTGGAAAATATGGTGCCACAATCGTGAACAATCCTGTAAGTAACATGAAGCTAGGAAATGGAAATTTTTCACCCATATTAGAAATGCTTCAATACGGTGTTAATGTAACTCTGGGTACTGACTCTGCTACATCTTCAAATCATCTTGATCTGATTGAAACCGGAAGGGTAGCGTCCTACCTTCAAAAAAATTACAGGGAGGAGCCAACCGCAGTTCCAGCAGTAGAAATTTTTAAGTTTATGACCATAAATCCATATAAAGTGTTAAAGAAGAAGGTAGGTCTAATCAAGGAGGGTTATCTGGCTGACTTAGCTATCTTAAATAAGGGATTGAACATGGAACCATCAGAAGGTCATGAAATAGAATCCCTAATTTATTCAGGAAGCGGAAGGAATGTGCAATATACCATAGTAAATGGCAAGATACTGTATGAGGAAGGAAAATTTAAGGGAATAGATGTAGAAGAGATTATAAAAAAGAATGTCAAAATCTATAATAACTACAAGTCCCTAATAAATTCATAGACCTTTTTTCCATTGTTTTTTGCAATCTTTTCTATTAAATATTTTACACCGCTCGAATATTGGGCGCTTTTCTTAGGTCGCATTGCTATCTCAGGATTTAATCCATATTCTATGGCCACCTCCCGGAGTATTTTTTTATGAATGCCATCTGCAATTTTGAATTCAAAAGGTATATTTTTTGCAACATCCATGAATGAATCATTAAGATATGGGGCAATCAAGGTCTTCCCAAAATTCTTGGCAATTTTAATTTCCCTGGGTAAATCCCTATTCAATAGTTTTTCCAAATCTTTGGAGCTCGTATCATTCTTTTCATATTTTCTATAGCCTAAAAAAAGTTCATCAGAGCCTTGACCACTTACTAAGTTACTTTCATAAGCCACTGAGCTGACGAAATACAACGGGATGTCAAAAAGTACCTGAAGTGCATCAGAATTAGGGTCTATCCTTTTAATCATTTTGATTGAATCCAGAATGTTGTTTTCATCTATGGTTATGAACTTCAAAGGCAAACCTAGGTAATCGGCAGCTTTGAATACCCAATTGAAGTCAGCCGAGTCTATGGTTCCTGCAGAATAAAGATGTACATCCTTATCCCACATGTTTGAAATATAGGCTAAAAAGGAGGAATCTAGACCCCCTGAAAATACTACTCCAACTTTATCCGGTATTACCCATCTAAGTTCTTCAACTGCAGCTTTCAATTTTTCTTTCCAGTCCATAGAAGTTCCCTTAATTTTGATGTTAGATCATTTATTGAAACCCTTATCTGTTCTGTTGTATCTCTAAACCTTATGGTTACAGTAGAATCTTTCAAAGTATCATAATCAACGGTGATTCCAAATGGCACTCCAACCTCATCATATCTGGCATATCTTTTACCGATAGACCCAGAATCATCATAAATTACCTTGAATCCGTCATTCAATAATTTTTGGTAAATATCTTTTGCAACCTTTTCTAAATCTTCTTTGGGGAAAAGTGGGTAAACGCCTGCAATAAAAGGTGCAACCTGTGGAGGTATTTTAAGATAAACATACCCGTTTTCCTCTCTCTTATCAAAATTATGATCTAGAAGTGCATAAATAATCCTATCCAAACCAAATGAGGGTTCCACAACAATCGGGACAAAAGACTCCCTGTCAACTGTAACTTCAACTTCCTTTCTGATGATGTATTTTTCTAAAGAAATTTGCTTGTTGTTTAGGAAAACGGTTGAGTTACCATTATTTATGGCCTTTATTATTTCACCAGCTTTATCTCCAAAGTCCCTTTTTATTTCCTTAAAGTTTGGTTCTAATTCTATCTTCTTCTCCTTGTGCGGTTCTACAAGCCGCTGTGCATAAAGATCTCTGGCGCTATACTCAATATGGCGACCTACATCGTATGTTCCCCTATGGGCTATACCTGTAATTTCTATCCAACCTATATCTGTGAGTGCTTCAGCATCCCAGGTATCCGAAGAATAGTGAGATAGGTCTTCTTTCTTGTGCTGCCTAAACCTTATTTTATTTACGTCAAGACCTATTCTACTATAGAACTTAAAAGCAAAACCTGTAAAATAGGCCAGTGGTTGAGATTTAATTATCCCCTTTTCATATGCCTCCTTGGGGGTCATGAACAAGTCCTCATCTTTGTTTGTAAGGTAATGAATTTTAATATCATCGTAAGGCTCCTTGACCCACTTCTCATCTTTTGGGTCAAGAAATACTTCACATTCCATCATATTAAACTCCCGTAATCTGTAAAGGCCCCTCCTTGGTGAAATTTCATTCCTGTATCCTCTGCCAATCTGGATTACCGCAAACGGAAGCTTTTCTCTAAAGAATCTATAAAATTCCTTGAAATTAACAAATATGCCCTGCGCTGTCTCTGGTCTAAGGAATAGGGGATCCATATTTTCCCCTTGGTCTACTTGAAACATTAACTTATGTATCCTGACGTCATCAAATTCTCCACCACATTTTGGGCATTTAATACCTTTCTCTCTAATAATATTGTTAAGATAATCTCTATCTAGAATCACTTTCAATCCCAAGGATTCTACTATATCATCCGCTCTAAATTTAGTATTACAAGATTTGCATTGGACAGAATAATCGAAGAAACGATCGTAATGCCCCGAAGCCTTTAAAACATTTTGAAGGGTAAGGGCAGGTGAATCTAGCATAGCTACGGGCCCTTCAGAAAATATCATTTCTTTCCAAATGTTTTGTATATTGTCCTTTATTAATGACCCGTATGGACCATAATCAAATAATCCAGATGATCCACCGTATATTGAAAAAGCAGGAAAGTAAATTCCCCTTCTCTTCGCAACTTCCTCTTGATCAATCTCGTCCTTCATAACAAAGAGGATATTATATCAAAATCATAAACCATTCCGCTTATATCATTTTCCAGATCATTGACTGGGAGTTGGGTGAATTTGTTCTTTTTCATAATTTTGGCTGCTTCAGCTACTGGAGATCCTTCGAAAATTGTTTTTGGTTCTTTTGACATAATTTTATCTATGGTTATGTCAGGTAATTTTAGATCCCTAACCGTATAATAGAATGTAAAAATATCCCTCAATGATTCCCAGCTCCAAGAATCATCATCCTCTCCTATGCCCAATTGTGATGACACAGTTTTAACATCAAGATTCGCTCCATTCAGGAGATCTCTCTCTGTAATAATTCCTACTAACTTCCCATCATCGTCTAGGACTGGAAAGGCTGTAATTTTTGTCAATCTAATTATTTTCTCAACCATTCTAGCAGTTGATTTGTAATAAACTGGAATAGCTATGGAATTCATAACTTGCCTTATAGTCTTTTGAGGATTCTTGATTATTACGGCATCAAGCAGATCATATGGAGTTAATATACCAACAATTTTATTATTCTCTATAACTGGCAGGTGTCTTCTTCTTAATTTTACAAAATATTCTGCAGCCTTTCCTATGGGGTCATTTGGTGATAATGTAGGAAGATCCTTTCTCATCAAGAGGGATATTTCATCTTCTTTTGGATTCTCAAGAATATCCCTCCTGGTAACTATTCCCACGTATTCCCCCTTAGAATTTGTTACCGGCACTGCAGCCACATCTCTTTTGGCCATTATTTTCATAGCTTCTGAGACGTTGGATGGAAGCTTCAAAACAAAGGGCTTTTTGGTCATAAACTGTTCAACTGTATCAGTCATGGGACTTCACTTGAGTTGATAAGGTAGATATAAACAATATTTTAATTTTCCCTTATCTCTAAGACACATTCACCAAGATTTTATACAAGTAAAAAATTACCGTCAAGCTCCGGTGGTGTAGTCCGGTCAAGCATATCGGCCTTTCGAGCCGACGACACGGGTCCAAATCCCGTCCGGAGCATCATTTTTAAAATTTATATAAACAAATCAAAATGATATTCATCGCAAGTATCTGGGTGATCCCGTTATAATCCTAACCAGGGATAACTTCGGTAATATCTACTCCAAATTTGTCTATATTTATACTTATTAAAATTTCAAGAATCTCCCATGGGCTTAATCCGCCAGGTTCAGGTAAAGTAGTTCCCTGAGCAAATGATGGATCAACAACATCTAAGTTTTAGAAATATTGCAAGTTGTCCGAGTATATATAGCGGTAACTATTGATTATATGCCTTTTTTCTTATTTTTCCATATCAATGGCTTTATAATAAATTTCATTGAAAGATTCAAACCTTTATCTAAATTATGAGATACTCTCATACTTATCTGCGGTAAATTTTTGAAGCTTTTCCTCACTTGAAACAAATTGTATTAAGATCTGAATATCTGAAATTGTTATTTTATCAATAGGGTATAAGGTTTTCAATTTCATTGAATGATTGTAGTGATTTTTTGTTTTCTCCTTAATTTTGTTTGAAATTATCGTGTGGCATATGAAGAATGACCCTAATGAATTTATTTTTGTAATCTATAAATGGATTAGGGATTTAGAAAACTCATACCTTTGAAAAATTAAATGGGGAATAAATTTCGATAATTCAAAAAATAGAAATTAATTATATTATTGCTCCTCGAGATCTCTGAAAATCTTTTCATAAACATCCTGTTCTTTGGCTTTGTGTTCGTTAATGATTGAATGTATCTTATCAAGATTAATGTGCCAATAATGAATCCTCCACGGCTTGCCTTTCTGCAAGGTTATATTCTCGCTGCTAGTTGTTAATATTCCGGTGTCTTGGAGGGTATAAAATATATCTCTATCCTGTTGGCTTAAAATATTATCTATCAAGGTCTTTTCATAACCAAAGAAACTAAGCACATAATCAGCCAGCTCTTCAATTTCTTTTTTTGTCATACCTGATGGTTCGAAAACAATTTTCAATGCCTCAATCAATTCCTCCCTTTTTATTATAGGCATTTCAAGTCAGCAAGAATTTACTATTATAAATAAATGATGCATATCCTTATTTCAAATAATTTTTAATGTTTATCCCATAAACTGAGCAATTTATAATAAAACAGTTAAACAAGGGAAGACTGATCAATTCGAAATGCGATCACGTTTAATTTAAGAACTAATATTATAACCTTAGGACTGGTAATTATTTAGTATCAATGGACATAGATTTCATTCTATAAATCCACTAAAGATTTGTTCTGCGGATAAATAGTTATGAAGTCGTTAAAATATCATTAAAAATTATTGGAATATCACATCGCCAAGCTCTAAGATAAACGCCTCTTAAGTTCCTCAATTATATTTACATCTCTGGGATCTACACCCCTTCTTTTCGCAAGATAATAAGATATTAGATCGCCTTGATGTATTGATGTGTATATTTGTGATGCTAGAGACTCGCCCATGGCTCTTACTTCCTTATAATTGAAATCGCAGATTTCTGATGTTATTTTAAGCCTTTTAAGATAAATCTCATTAATATTAGGGTAAGTTAAAGCGATAAAATAGAATAGCTCTTTCCTGTAAGTGCTTTTCAAAGGCATTGTATCATTGTGATTTAATTCCGGGAAGTAGCTCCAATAGGCTAAAATCTTTGAATTTTCATTGAACTGAGTTTTAAGTCTGTAAGCTACATATTTGTATGGAGGGAATCCAAATATGGCAGGAATTTTATTCCCATAATATATCTCATCAGCGATTATTTTCATTTCTTCATGTTCCCTATTTAATTTTTCAATATTTTCCTTTGCTTCTTTGAGGGAGTCATCATCCGCCAACCCAGATCCTAGAAGCAGAGGATTTAAAAGATAGCCAATTGATGATCTAGGTTGAAGTCCTTTAGGAATTAGGATTACATTTTTTACCATTTTCGATAGTTCTCCACCAGAGGTGATCGCCCATACCTTGGCCCCCTTTTTTATTGCCATATCTGTAGCTCTTATAGTTTCCTCTGTATTACCAGAGTAGCTGATGGAAATGAAGAGTGTATTTTCATCAATATATTGGGGAAATTCATATGAATCTATTGAAATAACAGGAAATTTTGTAAATAGATCCTGAAAAATCTTTCCGGCTATACCGGATCCACCCATCCCAAAAATTACGATATTTTTGAATTTCAAAGAAAAATCTATGGAATCCTTAAAATCCATTTGCTTAACCTTATCAATTATTTCTTCTAAATAGTCCCCCATATGATCATCATGCAAGTATTTGATAAATTACTTTCTAAATGTTTATAGATATTCAGCTATAGTCTCTATCGAAATCTTATCCTCTAATTTTAAGGAAAATGAAGAACGGTTTATAAAATTAAATATGGACAATTTATGGAGGTTAAGCTCCTCTATCACTTTACTGTTGTCTATGATATCCCTTAAAATTGAATCTAAATTGTAGTGGAGAAATTTGATAGACTTCCTTATATATTCCTCAACTAAGTCACTGTTAATAAACATATTATTTTTTAAAGTTGCCAGATACAGAGGCATCGGAATTTCACCAAATCTATCAGCCCATTTTGAAAACAGGTCTATCTTAAAAGTAGCAAATACCTCCCCCGTAGAGCGATTAATAAATTCATCATACGGGGATAGCACTAAAGGCAAATTTAATCCTTCCCTTGTTTCCCTATTTAGCAACAATTTTGCATAAAATTTGGAAACCATATCCCCCTTTTTGATATTGACATAATCTTCCTCTTTTTCATAATAGTAATTAGGTCCCATAAAGTTCGAAAAAATATTTCCCGAATCAATAATCTCCCTATCAGCAAGTTTCACGACCCCTACTGGCCCCAGATAAATATCTCCCTTGCATTCGTAATCTGGTACGCATTGTATATCTTTTGTTAAGGATCCCCTGCATATGCCATACAGCATAGCCTCCAATTCAATTGACGGGTAGAAATGGAGATCCATGATTGAACAATTTATAATTATTATTTAAATTTCATGAAAATTTCACCGTATTAGATGAATTACTAGAAAATTTTAAATTTTTAATTAACTTAGTTGGATGATTGTTATGGATTTTAAGCTCTCTCCTGAAACAGAATCCATTTTGAATATGGTTTCAGAATTCTCCAGGAAAAAAATTGAACCGATAGCAAACAAAATCGATAGTGATGAATTTGATCCTAAGGGATTATTCAGAGAAATGGGTAGCCTTGGGATTCTCGGTATTACAGTACCAGAAGAATATGGGGGTGCCAATTTGGATTATTTAACCCAAGGCTTGATACTCGAAGAACTAAGTTATTATTCAGCATCCATAGGATTATCTTATGGAGCCCACTCAAATCTGGTCATGGATAATCTAAACAGAAACGGCTCTAAGCATCAGAAGGAAAGATATTTAGATAAGATGTCCAAAGGCGAATTAATAGGATCTCTGTGTTTGACAGAACCAGGAGCAGGATCAGATGCTATAGGCTCAATGAAAACCACTTACAATAAAATGGAAGATGAAAAATACAAGATAAATGGTTCAAAGATATTCATTACCAATGCACCTATTGCAGATTTATTTTTAACCTATGCTCGAAATGGATCAATTTACTCTGCCTTTTTACTGGAAAGAGCCGATGGTGTGGAAACTCCTAAGAAATTAAAGAAAATGGGGATGAGAGGCTCGCCTACCGGAGAAGTAGTTTTTAATGATATTGTTGTGGGGAAGGATAGATTAATGGGAAACGAGGGTGATGGAAGGAGAATTATAATGTCAGGCTTAAACAGTGAAAGGGCGGTTCTTGCTTTTGGGCCTTTAGGTATAGCCAGAAGGGCACTTGAAGATTCTATTAATTATTCCACGTCCAGGGAACAGTTTGGCCAAAAAATAGGGGATTTTGAACTTATTCAAGAGAGGCTTGCCTATATGTTTACTAAGCTGGAGGCTGCGAGGCTATTAGCTTACAAAGCTGCATTAATGACTAAAGAGGAGTTGCTCGATCCCTCATATGCTGCTTCATCCATACTTTTTGCATCAGAAACTGCAACCGAGATAACCAAACATGCTATTATGATATTTGGCGGATATGGATATATGAGCGAATACCCATTGGAACGATATCACAGGGACGCACTTTTATATGAAATAGGTGCGGGTACTAATGAAATTAGGAAAATAATAATTGGGCACAATATTCAGAAAAAAAGGTTCAAATAATTTAAGTATGATTAATTAATAATGGAATAGGTGAAAATTATGGCTGGATTCACAGCAAAATTACCTTCTTATAAGAGTTTGAAAGGAATTAGCGAGAGAATGCTCGCAGAGCATCTGAAATTGTATAATGGATATGTAAATAAAAGCAATGAAATAGCTGATAAATTGGCATCTGGAACCGTTGACCTCTCCAAAAGTGCCGCAACATACAGCGAATTCAGGGCACTGAAATTAGAACAAACCTTTAACGGAAATGGAATGTATCTGCATCAATATTATTTCGAAAATTTAACAGATTCGCAGCCGGAAGTTCCAAAGGAAGTAAAGGAAGAGATCGAAAAGAGCTTCGGAACTTTTGAAAAGTGGAAAGATGAGTTCGTTGCCACAGGTATGGCCGGAAGAGGATGGGCAGTTCTAGGCTTGAACCTTGAAGATGGAAAATTGTATAATCTCCTTTATGATGCCCACAATATTGGAGGCCTCGTAACTCTAGTTCCACTGCTGGTTCTAGATGTTTTTGAGCACGCATATTTCATAGACTACGGGACCAATAGAAAGGATTACATAAATGCGTATTTGAATCTCATTGACTGGAAGGTAGTAGCCAAGAGATTGGAGAAAGCAAAGAAGATGCACAAAGTTTGGACAGAGTAAGAATAAATAAAAATATTAAATTTATTTATTTATTTGCTTTTCGTTATATTCAATTTGCTAACGTACACATAGGGAACTTTTGAATACATTGTTTCATCCCACCATTTAACCTTCTTGGTTTCCCTAGAAACTCCCTCTATGCCTTTGAAAATATTAATAAGAGAATCAGAAACTCTCATTCCTGTCCAACTTTCAATTACTTCCCCATTTTTTATCCTGTAAATTCCGTCTCTGGGAATAGTGGAGAATATTCCTTCTCTGTAGTCCTGGAATCTTGTGTACCATGTGTTAACAATATAAAGTCCATCCCTTATGGATTCTATCATTTCCTTAGGATCTTCGGTACCTGGTTCTACCGAGACCTGCCAGGGGGTTGGTGATATTATTCCAGCATTTCCTGTACTTTCAGAATTAAATTTTATAGCGGTACTTGTATTATGGAGATAATTCTTCACAAATCCTTTCTCTATTACTGGAGTCTTTTTAGTAGGTACGCCTTCATCATCAGCTATCCTTGAACCAAACATGCTATCATCGGTTGCATCATCATACAAGGTAAACAACGATGAACCTATCTTCTGATTCAATCTTCCTGCAAAAAACGATATTCCAGAATCTACCTGATAAGCAGAAGCCATGGGCAATGTATAAGAAACTATTGAGGCAAAAAACAATGGATGAAGTACTGCATGATAGGTTCCTTCGCTTCCCTGTACAGTTTTACCAAGCATCCTGAGGTGATCCCTCAATTCTTCACCAACTTTGTAAATATTTTCCAGATCATCATCATGGGATGTTGCAAAAGATTGCTGTGTAGGAATATCGTTTTCATTGAATGCTCTCACATTAAATTCTATTGATTTATTTAAATCCTTAAAATTATTGTAATTTGTCACGACTTCAAGCTCCATACTTTTTTTATAAATCGTACCCCCTATTCTTTTTGCGAATTTTATATTGTCCTCTAGGAAATCTTTGGTAAATTGAGATATGTCGAAATTTGAAATTTTAATAATTCGGTTAGACCTACTTCTATATTGATATTTTTCAGAATTTATTTTAAAATAATCAGGATTGTCTTCTAAAAGCCTTAAAGCCTTTTCCGCATTAATCACACTTTTTTCCAAATCTTTTTCATTCTTTACATCGAAATTATAGATTTTTCTACCTTTGGTCACATATATATCAAAGCCGGTTTCATCCCAATTGTTGGTTATATCTATTTCATTGTTTGAAAATTTAACTTGCTGTGTTTTTGTTGATAATTTTCTAACAATTACCTCTTCGAAATCATATTTTTTTATAAATTCATGTGCTTCTACTGCATCCATAAATATCACCGCATATAAATATTCCTGAGTCTTGCATGCGGGCCACCCATCCAAACATCTACACCCTGCATGGGATCCCCCTTTCCGCAAGTTCCGGCAAAAAATTTAAGATCCTTTCCAACAGCATCAATAGAACTGTAGAATTTAATTGTGGTTGTTTCCAGTGTAGGTCTTCTAATTTGTTCTCCTATTCTCCCATTCTCTAATATATAAGCTTCAAGCCCGACGTATTTCTCGTTAAATCTTATGTCATCTATGTTCCATTCATTGTAGCTTTTCATATAAATACCAAGTTTGACATCCTCTATCAACTCTTCTAAACTGTATTCTCCTGGTTCTATGAAGGTAGTACTCATCCTAGGAATTGGATCTTTATCCCACTCCGATATTCTAGAGGCAGCCGTGCTTTTAAGATTGACTCTACCAGCACTTTCCCTGTTGCTCAAAAATTCATTTATTAGTCCATTTTTATACAAGTATCTCTTCTTCGCCTTGACGCCGTCCCTGTCATATTTATAGTATCCATAACTGTGCTCAATAGTAGGATCATCAACAACATTAACATGTTGGCTTCCTACCTGTTTCCCCATATCTTGAAACTTAATGAACGATTCACCGGCTTGGGACATTTCCCTCCCGAGTATTCTATCTAATTCCATGGGATGCCCGGCGCTTTCATGTGCTACTATTCCTGAAATTTCAGGCCCAACCACCAGATCGTAATAACCAGGATTTATTGATTTAGCAATTACTGACCTTTTTAAAGCTTCAGCTTCATTGCTGATAGTATTGAAGAGGTCCCAATATTCAAGGGCCTCATATCCTCCCGAAAATCCTAGCTGTATGAACCTCTGTTCAAAGTTTCCGTTCTCGTAATAACCTATGACTCCAAAAAACGCAACTTTAGAAATGTCTCCTTCTATCTCTGTCCCTTCTGAATTCACCAATATCTCTTTTTGCCTTATATCTGCTATAGAAAGAATCCTCATGGGTATTTTCTTTTCAATCAGAATTTGATCAATATCCTTTAAAATGGAAATCTTATCTTCTAAAGCCATATCTTCTATCTTTCTTTTTACAGCAACCTCCCATTTATCTTTGAATACTCCCTCATTTGACAATTTATTCCTTCCAGGAACCCTTGAATTTTCTATTACCCTATCCAGATGTTCTTTAACGATTGACCATTCTTCTTCATTGGTGGCTCCAAAAGAGATCGATCTGTCTAAAGCGCGAAATGCATATCCAGAACTGTTACTGCTGGATACCTGGCTTAAACTTCCATTTTTAAAGCTTATACCATTTGCCAATGTTCCTGAAAAATAAACTTCTGAAAAATTTGAGTACCTGTTCAAATAGTTTAGATAATTATCAAGATTATGCACTTACTCCCCCAACCTTTTTTCTTTTTCCTTTTCAATCATTCTTTTAAATTCGTCCATCAACTCTCTCACTGCCTTAAATAAATCCCAGTCCCATGCACGTGCATAAAATGTTCTTGACTCTGTGGTTAACCTGCCTCTGACAGAGTACTTTATCTCACCAGACTGCTGCTTATGCTCTTCAAAATGTAAATTAAGTATTTTCGGGGTTAATCTATTTATTTTTCCAAATCCCTTAATTCTTCTCTGTATGATTTCATATATCCTATCATAAGTTTCCAAATCTGGGAAATTGATTCCAGAAATGTTTACAAGTACACCTTCTTGTGGTTGCAATTTCACAATCTCATCCAACAGATCTGAATGTGTCAATATTCCTATTGGTTTGAATTCATTGTCGACAACTACGCATATTTTTGAATTCATTTCATCCATCTGCTTTAAACATTTAGTTAAGGAATCTTCCTCCTTGGAAAATACTGGTGGAACCATAACATCTTTTACCTTTATTTTTCCCATGTTTCTATAGTACTCGCCCTGAGACATTTTCTCCTTATCTCGCCAATAAGCTCTGCTGAAATCTTCAATATTTATTATTCCAGTCAGCTTGCCATACTCATTTACAACTGGCAATGAAAATTCATCGATCTCTCTCATGGTTTTTATGGCAAGATCAACATTATCATCTTCATTTACCGTTATGGGTTCTTTTGACATTATATCCCCTACTTTGTATTCTGAAGGATTAATTATCTTTGAAATATTTTTAATAATATCAGTGGTGGTAATTATCCCAATTAATTTTTCATCACCGTCTACTATGGCAACTGCTTTTCTCCCGGCATCCACCATCAATTTTGCAATATCTATTGCACTTGAGTCTTCCTTTCCCCTAGGTCCGTATTCCATTAATGTTGAAACTTTTGTGGAGACAGGAATAACGGACCTCCTCAACAATGAATCAAAACCTATCATGCCCAAAAACTTCTTTGATGAAGTAACAGGCAAATGATGTATGTTGTTCTCAATCATTCTTGATATTGCAGTTGCAATGGTTTCATCAGGCTCTATTGTTATAACTTTCCTTCTCATTATTTCGCTTGCCATTAACATATGATTTCTGATTATTTCATCCTATTAAATTTATTTCTCATTCATTACTATTGAATAATTATCCAGTATTTCTGAAGTATAGTATGAATACCCAAGTTTCTTGAAAGCCAACAATCCTGATTTTCCTACTATATATGAGGCAAGGCACGCAGCATGATATGGATCGACACCCTTTGATAGTAGTCCACCAATACTTCCAGTTAACAAATCACCTGTCCCTCCACGTGTCATAGATTCATGGTGGAATTCTTTGTTATATTTGGCACGATATCCATCGGTGATTATGTCAACCTTACCTTTTAAAAAAATTACTGCATTAATATCTTTGGCTATTTTCTTAGCATTCTCTTCAGTTGGATCTAGATCAAATGAATTTCTAAACTCTCCATGATGGGGAGTAAGGACACCTAACCCTTCATAATTGAAATCCTTTGAAATTATGAGGGGATCTGCATCTATTACTATTGGCCTTTTGTTAGCCAATGAAAAGTGAATTACATTTTTGGCGTTTTCCAATGCTACTTTATTTTTAGATAATCCAGGACCTATAGCTACCCCCACATTTTTTTTCTCGATCATATTTAAGAGATCGGCTCTAATTTCAAAATATTCTCTTCCAGAATCTCTAATTATCACATCGTAAACATGAGGTGAAATCCTATTGGCAGCCATTACAGGAGTAAACAAATAAACAAGATCAACCCCCATTCTTAATGCTGATTTTACAGTATAGACAGCAGATCCATAATATTCAGTGGATCCCGCTACGGCAATCAAAATTCCATTATCCCCCTTATGGGAGTCTGGGGAATTTTTAGGGAATGCTAGCATTTCCCCCGGGCCAATGTTATATATTGTTTCGGGAGGAAAACCAACATCAACGACTATTATTTTACCGCATCTGGATTCATTCATTCCTTTTTTAATAAATTGCATGGTAACAGTGAAGTCTGCCTTCACTGAATGATCTGAAGGGAATCCAGATGGGACGTCCACAGATACTTTTAAGGCTCTGGATTGATTAATTCTATTGATTTCCGAAAAATAAGGCTCTCTTGGAATGCCCTTTATGCCTATTCCCAATAAGGCATCGATAATAACATCAAATTCATTATAATTTTCACTGTTGTAAAATGGGATTCCAATTTTCTCACACTCATGTTTCTTTTTTATAGCAAGGGGTGACTCAGGTTCCAACAATATTTTAATCTGTACATCCTTTTTCATCATTTTCAGGTTTTTAGCAGCTACGTAACCATCTCCCCCGTTATTTCCCGGTCCAACAATTACAAGAAATTTATTTCCCAATTTTGATGCGAAATTGGCTACTGCGGCACCTGCGTTTTCCATGAGCTTCTCCATGTCAACATTGTAATAAATCGCATTTCTGTCAAGAATTCTTGCATCCAGAAAATCGTACATAGTTAGAAATACCATTTACATATTTCTATTATTCACAATTGCTTGAATTTGGGAAATCCTATAAAATTAAATAGATAACATATATTACAAATAGAATGATGAAAAGAGGGTCAGCTGAGCTAGTGCTGTGATGACCCCTATGAGTAC
Organism: Methanobacteriota archaeon; assembly: GCA_017857235.1. Taxonomy (GTDB): domain Archaea; phylum Thermoplasmatota; class Thermoplasmata; order Thermoplasmatales; genus JAFMDN01. The sequence continues at coordinate 11,994 of JAFMDN010000001.1, read as the reverse complement.
TGAGGGTGATTAATATGAAAAGCATTGAAGAATTAGCTAAAAAGGCCAAAGAATTAAAGGAAAAAGGGTTGAGTGACAAGGAAATTTCAACGGAAATGCATTTATCATTGAACACTATCCTATGGCTCCTGAGTGGTGAATATAAAGGCAAAGAGGCACCCAGGGATGTTAAAATAGGCTGGAGGAGCATAGGTGTATACAGTTCTAGAATCTATTATCTTTCAGAAATCATGGCAGACATTATTAACGAAGAACTTTACAGCAGAGGGATTGAGCCCGACACAATATTAGGTATTACCATAAATGGAATTCCATTTGCCACATTCATATCAGATATACTTGGGAAAGAAATCGCCATATTTAGGCCGTCTCCACATAAAGGGGAAGGCTCATTTTCTAGCAATTATGCAAAGGTAACTGGAAAGAAAGTAGTCATAGTGGATGACGTGGTGAGCACCGGGGAAACTGTTTCAAAAGCTATTGAAGCAGTTAAATCGGAAGGTGGAGAACCAGTTTTAATAGTGGTAATTGTAAATAAAACCGAAAAAGATGAAATTTTAGGTGTACCGATAAGAGGTCTAATAAGGGCAAGGATGATTGGATAATGCATTGGGCAGATGTTGCAGCTTCTAAAATTAAAGATAACGCAGTCATATCTACAGCCATAAGTCCATCCGGTGAGATCCATGTAGGTAACATGAGAGAGGTTCTTACTGGAGAATTAGTGTATAGAGCTCTTAAGTCTGCAGGCAAGTCCGCTAAATTCTATTATGAAGCTGATGATATGGATCCATTGAGAAAGGTACCTGCAGGCATAGATCAATCTTTTTCAAAGTACATCGGGACTCCACTCTTTAAAACGCCGGCACCGGATGGAAAGCACAAATCCTGGAGTGATCAATTCATAGAACCATTTATTGAAACAATGAAACTGGTGGGAGCCAATCCAGTTTTTCTAAGAACACACGAGCTTTACGAGCAAGGATTATTTAATGAAAGCATAAAAGTAGCTATGGAAAAAAGAGAATTAATTGCAAGCATTCTTTCTGAAGTATCTGGAAAACAAATAGAAGGCGAATACTATCCATTCAACGTTGAATGTGAATCCTGTGGGAGGATAGATAAGACCGTTATAGAAAGTTATGAATGGCCCGTTGCCAAGTATAGATGCGAAAACTGTGGAAATACAGGGAGAAGAGATATAAGAAACGGAAATGGAAAACTTCCTTGGAGGGTTGAGTGGCCAGCCAAATGGTTGGTACTTGGAGTAACGGTGGAGCCTTTCGGTAAGGACCATGCTTCAGCCGGCGGTTCTTATGATACAGGAAAAAGGATTGCTAAAGAGGTATTTGGCATTGACCCCCCCTTCCCAATTGTTTATGAGTGGATACATTTGCGGGGAATGGGTGCAATGCACTCATCCAAGGGTATATTGGTAAGGGCAATAGATATGGTAAGAATGGTACCTCCCGAGGTACTAAGATTTTTGATTGCAAGGAACAACCCTGAAAGACATATTGAGATGGACACTGGAAGAGGCCTAATATCTCTGGTTAATGAATACGATATATACGAGAGGATTTATTTCGGCAAAGAACAACCTAATGATACTGAAAGGCTTGAAGATTTGAAAAGAATCTATGAACTTTCGCAGGTAAATGGAATACCAGAAAGCATGCCAGTTCAAGTATCATTCTCTCATATAATAAACCTGGTCCAATTAAAAAAGGACATTAATGAAATAATGGCATCCCTAAAAAGGTCGGGTTATGATCTATCCGGAGACCTTTCTCACTTAATGAGGAGAATAAATGCGGCTAAATTTTGGTTAGAAAATTTTGCCCCTGATGAATTTAAGATTAAAATACTCGAAGTTCCGCCGTCCATGGATATAAATGAGAATCAAAAGAATTTCCTTAGCTATTTGAAGCAAAGGCTCAACACTGATCTTACACCCGATGAGGTCAATAAAATAATTCACGAATCTTGCAAAGAGACCGTTGGGGATCAGAAATCATGTTTTAACTTACTTTATCAAATATTCCTTGGTAAGGATTCGGGACCAAGACTGGGTTTTCTATTTACGTCATTGGACAGAAACTTTATAATTGAGAGACTGAATCATTATCTGAAATGATTGACATATCTCACAAGGAAATATCACTTAGAATAGCTTCTGCATCAGGAAAAATAAAATTGAAGAAGGAAACAATAGAATTAATAAGAAAAAATCAGATAAAAAAAGGAAATGTGATAGAAGCTGCCAAATTAGCAGGCATTATGGGTGGAAAGGAAACATTTCATGATTTGCCACATTGCCATATGATTCCTATTGAATCTATAGATGTTGAAGTTCATTTGCTCGATGAAGAGGTTGAGGTTAATTGCCGGGTTAAGGCACATTATAAGACAGGGGTTGAAATGGAAGCACTAAACTGTGTATCCAGATCCTTGCTAACAATTTGGGACATGGTAAAGTATCTCGAAAAGGATGAGAATGGCCAATACCCATCTACAGTAATCAAGGACATTAAAGTGACTAATAAGATAAAAAATTAATTTTTCTATCCAAAATATCCCAGATCTTCTTTCTTCTCTTCACTTGCAGGTAGTTCCATCATCTTGTTTGTTAATTCATCTATTTCTTTGGCTTTGTCCTCAAGATCCTTTATGTCAATGTCAAGGTTTAAGAATTTGGCCAGAACAGAAACTACTTGCTTCGCTGATTTAGGATCAGAAAAGTATCCCGATGTTTCTCCCATTAAGCATACGCCTTCTACATTAAAGATTTCATAGCCCAGGCCTAACAGCAAACCAGCTCCTCCTATTATGCCGCCTCCTGGTTCATTTTTTGAGAATACTACACCTAAACTTTCCAATTTTTTCCTTGCATCATCGCTCGTATATGCACCTAATACCCTTGGTACTTCTACCAACTTTCCTATTTGATAACCACCTAATGTGATAATTAGATTAGGATTGAATTTAGATATATAGTCTAAAATTGAAAACGAAATGTCGTATTGTCCCTGGGAGGTTAATCCTTGAAAATCCCCCGTAAAGAATAGATAATCCTTCTTTCTTAACCTCTTGAAATATAATTCATTCCTTACTAACCTAGCTCTGGAACTTTCAGTTATCATTACCTGGGGTGGCAGATGAGAGGAATAAAGGTCGGCTATCTTCTTTGCCTCAAGTTTTTCAATTAAATAATCTACAGCAATCTTACCGACATTGCCAATACCAGGAAGACCTGCAATAAATACAGGTGAATTTATTTTTAACTTACTCTGACCCTTTATTATTACTGTCTCCATCTTTATTACCTCCGTAATACGTTAATAATCTATATTTACCATATTTATCTTCTGGTGAAAATCTTGGTGGCAAAGCCTGAACAGTTTTAGAACCACACTTTGGACAAATTTCCTCCAGGGTATAATTTCCGCATTTCTGACATTTTCTAATTAGTGATTTCATTTACTCTTTCACTGGTCCATCTGCAATGCCGCCTAATTTTTTCATCATGTTTATTATCTTTTCTGCGGCCTCTCTCATCCTTTCCTCAGCTTCCTTGACATCTGTAGAAACACTTACAATTCTGTACTTTGGAGCTCCAACATATGATATCTCAATTCCTTCTTCCTTTCCTGAAAGCAAAGCTTTTTTTATTAATTCAATTCCATTCTCAGCATCTGTCTGAAGTGTCACAATACCACTCACTTTTACTTCAGGAGGTTTCAAAGTGCTTTTCACATATTCAACGAATTCCTTGGCCAAAGTCCATCCCTTGGCCTCCTTTAAGAACTGATCTGGATAGAGAAGGGCTAATTCCACGGCATAATTTAAAGAATTAAATTTATCGGTTAAAATATTGACTACATCATCAGTTTTAAGGTTCCCCTTTTGCTGTAAAAAATTCTCTATTATTTTTAATGCTCTCTGTTCTTCCTTCCATTCTTTTAGTTTTTCCCTTTTTTGATGCTCATTCACCCTTCTTATGGATAAATCAAATTTATTTCTAGATGGGTTAGCATCAATAACCTTACAGACAATCCTTTGACCTTCCCTGACATAATCTCTAATGTATTTTATCCAACCCGATGAGATTTCTGAAATATGGATAAAACCCTCTTTCCCTTCATATTCATCGAGGGTTACTATTACCCCGAAATCTTTTATATTTTTTACAGTACAAACTACTAAGTCACCCACTTCAGGGTAATCCTTCTTCATTGAAATTCTCCTGTTATTTCTCCTCTGTACTCAATTAACCCGCCCGTGGGTTTAGCAATGACAGCATTACAAATAATGCACTTTACCTCTGAAGATCCCCTAGAATATGTAATGGTTTCACCACCACATTCTGGACATTTGATCTTTACAAATTTCTTATTGGCATTCTTTAATTTTGTAAATTCCGACATTATTGTTCAACCTCCACCAGTTCAAACCTTTTGGCCCTAAATGTCGGAGTGTGATAAGCTTTTTTACATTCTGTGCATCTGTACCTTATGTTAATTCTCTTTGTTGGTTTCTCTCTACCTTCATAAACAGGTCTCGGGAAACCTCCATAACCTGAAGTTACTCTTCTGAATCTCCTCTGTCCCTTCCTAAGTTCACTTGCCTTCCTCTTCTTAACTCTTTCAATTTCTTGAACGGTATGCCTTTTGCAATAGGGACAATATCTTTTTACAGTTCTTGGCATTTTCAAATTTAATCACCTGAGAGCTATAAGAGATAAAAAATGATTATTTAAGGATTTACAGAAAAATAAAGAAGAAAGCTCCGTCCTTAATGGAAGAGACGAGTTGCGGAAAGATATATTATCTATGATGGTACGATGTTTTAGGAAGATAGAGATAGCTAACAAAGAGATGAAATACTATAATGAAGACCACTCTGTATACAGCTGTCAGTATCATGTGATATTTTGCCCAAATTATAGAGTAAATTCTTGTTCTCCATTAGGTGGGAGATTATAGGAACTGATTCTTGAAAAGAAGCGATTATGGGTATAATATACTAGAGATGGAAGTTATATCAGACAATTTAAATATCATCGTGGATTTAAACATTAAGAAGGGTGTGTAACACATTGTTGAGAAAATTAAGGGTTATACTCCCCATATCCTCTGGGAAGAGTTCCAGGAATTCAAGAGAAAGCTTTTAACCATGCGGTAACATTCGAAATTTATTACTTCCATGACACTATGAGTATTATTAATTAATTAACAAATATAAATTATTAAATAATAAATATAGATATCAAATATTAGCTGCAAGCAATACTATGGCCAAGAAAGAAATAATCATATAAATCATATACCATAGAATTGAACTATTCATGAAGTGTCTGGAAAATGATCTGGAATATTTTCTCAGGGAAATTGCAAATTCATTCATTTTATTCCAGAATATATCGGGGACCAAATATTGCTCCTGTTGAGATTCATTAAGACCTTTCTGGAGGACCCTCTTTAGCATTAGCCTTATATTGTTCGAATAAGCAAAGGAAGTATATCTTTCATTAATTGGAATTCCAGAGTTCCATACTCTGACATTTCTCCCAGAAGGATTGCCGAACGAAACATAAACAACCAATGTAATTATGAGAATTAGACCTGTAATGTAAAATGGAGTTAAAATCCCGAATATGTTAGAATTCAATCTGGAAATAATTGAAAATCCATTTGGTATGAATAGAGGGGGAGCTCCACCTACAAAGGGGGAATGCACAATTAGGGTTGAAATTATAAATATTAATGTCAGTGATAAACCTAAGGAAAATATAACCACTGATTCCAATCTTTTACGGTGGGCATTCTCTTTATCTTTGCTAGAGAAAAATGAAATAATTTTGAACATAGCACCAGATGACATACCCTCTGAAATTGCTAAAATTGAACCTGCAATTATTGCTACTGCACCGATATAGCCACCTAAATATGCCTGCATAAAGAATGATTCTAGTAACATCCAGGTCGCTAGTCCTCCGATAGTTGGAAATAACCCAGATAATGATAAAGTAATTAGCAATAAACCTAAATTATATGTTTTACCATTATTATATTTTAAGGTTGCAAATTCTTCCGTGCCGGAAGTTCCAATGGCCAGAAAAAGACCAGTTTTTCCTAAACTGTGGGCGAGGGAATAAATTATTATCACATTTAAAATAAAATCTTTAATTAGCAAATTGGAAGAAATAAGGTACAATCCAAAAGCCATCAATATGGCACCTTGATTTTCAATTGTGCTGAACCCGGCCAACATTTTCGTATTTTCTGAAATATAAGCATAAATGGACCCGAAAAAAAGTGTGATCACACCTGTTATTAGGAAAAATAATCCTATATATTGGAGATAAATATCATATCTCAAGAATAAAGTCATTTTATAAATTAAAAATACACCCATTAAGGTCATAGTAGCACTAAAAATCCCCGATGCATTAGCGGGTGCACTCCCATGAGCTATCGGAAGCCATTCTGCAATCATGAATGGGAACATTCCCATTTTAAGAAATGCTCCTAATGATACCAATAAATATATTAAAGGAGACACCGGGCTTTCTATCGCAAAAGATCCAGAAATTGAAAAAGTTAAAATGGCCGAAATTATGATTGAAACAGTGCTAAATTCACTGAATACCATAAAAACGAATGCAGGCCTATATATCATTTTATTTATGCCTATGATCAGATAAGAAGATATTGACATGATCTCCCATCCAGTTATGAGCCACAAATAATTTGTTGATAGCAGTATAAGAGACATTCCAAAAACATCTATCGAAATTAAAATATGAAGCCATTTACCATAACTGTTACCGTAACTTAATGAGTATAGGCCAACAACTATCCAAACTAAAGAAGAGATAAGAATAAAATATGAGGTTAAGACAGTAAAATTAAAACCGACAAATATAAAATATACTGAAGATAGTATAATCATAATATAAGAAAATTTTCTACTAACAATCCCTATTACAGAAGCTAAAAGATATAAGATCGGAATTATAAAATCCATCATGGCTTATCACCTTTTAATTCAATGAGTGCTTCCAGAATTGTGTACGGGGAAGGGGGGCATCCATAAATAAGTGCATCTGGCTCTAAGGATGAAATTTTAGAACCTATTCCTGCACCACCTATTGCACATGTTCCCATCTTAACTACACACTTGGGTTCCGGCATGGACTCATAGGTTTCTTCTAGTACAGATTTCATACCTTCGGTTTCTACACCCATTAATACTAAAACATCAGCATTCCTAGGTGTATTGGTTAAAAATATGCCATATCTATTCGCATCATACTGTGGAGAAAATATATTAAAAAGTTCCGCGTTGCAAGCACCGCATGTTCCACTATCTATGATATAAATATAAAGAGACCGCTTAAAGGCGTTCATTTTTCTATTTATTTTGAAAAGTTTTTGATCACCTGTAAAATGCATTTCCATACTGCACTTATCGCAGAATATGCATTTTTCTGGATTCCATTTGTTTTCATCTAGGGCTCCTACAGGGCATTTAAAATTGGACGATCCGATTAATAATGATGGTCTAAGTGGCGGTTTTTCAGGAGGTAATTGTGGAAATCCCTCAGTTAAAATCCCCTTTTTCACTCCTTTAATGAACCATTGATTACTCATATAAACTCAACCCCCACTTCAGATACCCATATACCAAAACTTTCAAAATTGAAATGGAAATCGGTGAAAATAGTATTTATAGCCGACTTTATAAATGATTTCAAGTTGAGATAGCTCGGTGAGGACATCTGAATATCCTTTATTAGTCCGTTATCTATATTTACATAATAAAATAGATCCCCGGACGGGCTCTCCAACCTTGCCGCGCCTTCTCCTGAAAAATTATTGCTATAATTATATTCACTCTGTTCTGCCCTTTCCAAGGCATTTATACAAAGATCAAATGATTGAGAAATCTCCAGCCCCCTAATGTAAAATCTGCCGAATGAATCTCCTTCATTGAATATGATCGGTTCAAAATTAAGTTCCTTATAGGGCAATATAGAAATATTAGACCTTGCATCTCTTTTAAAACCTGCAGCTCTTGCTGCTGGTCCAATTAATGGATCATCTTTGATTAATCCATTTCCCTGTAATCTATTAATGAAAATTTTAGACTCTAGAAGTCCGTTAAATATATTTTCGAATTCCCTTTTAATTTTAATTAATGTTTGGATATATGATGACAAGAGTCCAAAATCAACATCAACTCTGTTTAATTTATTTGTTGAATAAAAGTATCTGTGCCCAGATATATCTGATATAATCCGGGTGATTATTTCATTAATGTAGGAAAGCTGATACATGGGAACTCCGAATCCAGCAGGCTCACACATGCGTTTCAAAACTAATAAATGACTTCTAATCCTTTCAAGTTCGAGAATAACAATCCTGCCGTAATATGTTCCTTCTGCTATGTCTATATTAAGTGCATCTTCCACCGCTGATAAAAATGCTATTGAGTGACTTGCAGAATGATATCCATTTATTCTTTCAACTAAAAGGAGGCACTCATCTATTGTTTTGTTAAGACACCTCATGGTTCTACTTTTGACATATGGATTTACAACAATCCCCTTTATTGCCTCTCCATTTGTAATTATTTTAAAATCCAATGATTCTATAAGTCCCCCTGTAGCAGGTCCGTACTGAAAATTGAAATGATTTTTATCGTTAATTTTTGGAATAATTTGTAATCTTTCAAGTGGTTCATCTCTTCTTATCATCCCTTTTTCATATATTGAAAACTGCCTGGTTTCCCCTATGTAATAACCATCTCTAACATTAAATTTGTAATATCTCATACCAACCCTCCCATCAAAATTAAAATATATCCTCCAATAGCCAGAGGGACAATTGACGATATTAGTGCAATTATTTCCATTGTTCTATCAATCTTGGAGTTGTTTTTTCCATTTTCAAAAGTCATTTTAGTAACATTAAAATTAATTGAAATGAAAACAGATATAACGGATATGATAACCAGTATAAATGGAACCAAGAAATGTTGTTGATAAAGTGAGAAAAATATAATAATCTCACCAAAGAAAGAACCAAATGGCGGTGTACCGGAGGCACCAAATGAGGAGAATAGAAGAGCTATAGCAGTAATTGGGGAATTCTTATACAATCCATTTACATCATCTATTTTCTTTGATTTTGTTAATCTTAATATGTTTCCGGATGAATAGAAAGCTCCTGCCTTTGAGAAACTATGGGATAAGAGAAGAATAAGAGCGCCTACTATCCCAGGCCCTCCTAGAGCGAATCCAATTAGGGCTATATTCATGTTTTCCATCGTGGAATAGGCGAACATCCTTTTGTATTTATCCTGATAAATTAAAAATATAGCAGCCATAACTATTGATAACGTCGCAATCCACACGTAAACTGTCTTAAGAGGATATATCTCATAAATTCTGTAGATAACATATAATGCTACGGGCAAAAGAACTCCAGAAAACATTGCACTAACAGGCGAAGGTGCCTCGGAGTGAGCATCAGGTAGCCAAGTATGTACAGGGAATACTCCAGATTTTGTGCCAAATCCCATTAATGATATTGCCACTGCAAGAACTAAAAATTTAGACTTAAAAGAAGAATTAATAAGCGTTGATGTTGTCAATGTTCCGGTAACATAATATATCAATATTATTGATATAAATGCAAATGTTACTCCGGCAGATACTATTATTATATACCTCCAAGCGGCCTCTAAGGAAGTTTCATTCCTTTCAGTGATTATTAATAATGCTGATGAAATGGTAGTGGATTCAATACCGACCCACATCAATCCAAAGTTATTAATCTCCAGGGTAAATAGCATGGAAATTGTAAATAAATTGAGCAAAAGAAAATATAAATCATCAGAAATATATATATCATGTTGACTGAAATATTTTATCGAGTACAACGAAGAGATGAAATATATAGATGTAACCATGAAAATAAATAAAACTGAAATATTATCTATGAAAAAGACTCCCTGAGCAGGTTTGTCAATATAAAGCAATAGCGAAAGGAAAATTTCTATAATGCCCGATATCGCAGTGGCAAGTTTTATATTTCCCCATTTGAATGTAATTGAAGCAACTGCCGGTACCAATAAAATTAATATAGGCAGGGCAGTGTTATTGAATATCATCCTATCAAATCCTCCACCGGATTATGCTCACTTTTTTCAAGCACAATTATTGATGATATCACAACTAATGCCAATACATCAAGGAAAATACTAGCTTCTATTATCAATGGAATTGGAAGTAAAAATATACCGAAAAGGATCATTGCATTTTCCTCTTCTACGTATCCAATTATTTGAGTGTGAGTAGATTTCCTAGAGGCTATCAGGAACATTCCTTGGAAAAATGTTATCAATGGGAATACGAGAATATTGGAAGGGGCTATACTTTCACGTAAAATCATTGAAGAAAATACAAATTTATAAATCAGAATAACTGATAAAACAATAAAAATAAGGTCAACAATAAGAAGGTAAGGTACACTCAAGTATTTTTCAACGGAGAATTTTCTCTTTTTTGGAATTGTTCTTTCCAGAAAATAATTGATTAAGATAACTCTCAGTATAACAACCATTATTCCCAGGATTATAAGATCCAAAGATCTCTCCAAAAATCCCATTATGAAGGATAAAACAGCAATTAGTATTGATTGAATAGATTGACCTCTAATATTTGCAATAATGAATTCTATCCCTTGTATATAAAAACCACTAATTGCTACCATGCTGGCAATTAAAAATATAATGGATTGAATCATATTCATACAGATATCACCTCAGTTAGGATTAGGAAGAGAACAGAGAAGGTAAAAGCAACAGTCAAATAATCAATAATCCTAAAAAGTCTTAATTTTGCCAAACTTGTCTCTATTACAGTTATGATGATTATTAAAATCATCCACTTCAAAAACATTATAGGTATATCAATAAGGAAGAATGGAACGCCTGAGAAAAGGCCCCATGGAAAAAGAAATACATTCAAAAGAACAGAGCCCAGGAGATACTGTTTCATATAACTCCCCCACTCATTTAATGCCAACAGTTTCCCACTATATTCGAAATTCAAGCTGGAATCAATCATACCCAATTCTTGGACTCCCTTACTTTCCAAAGGAATTTTACCTGTTTCAAATAAAAATAACATGAAAAACGCTATTAAAGAAAATAAGTGTAAAAGAGAAAGATCTGAAAGTGGATTAGAAGTTAATAATTCTATAGTTGTGTATGGATTATTAGTCCCGGTCAGTATAGACACAGCGAAAAAAACAGTTATCAAAGTTCCCTCAGCGAGGAAATTGAAGGACATTATCCTAGATGCACCTAATTTTGCGTAGTTGCTTCCTGAGTCAAAGGCTGCTAATACCTTAATAAAGGAAGCCGTGGAAAAAAGAAGTGCACCCCCAAGGAAATCTGCAGATGCTGTGAATATAACTGGAGTAGGAATTAATACCGGAATAAGGAATGAAATAAATAAATATATACTAAATGAAAGATATGGGCCAATTTTAAAGAAAATTCCTGAGGTGGATGGAATAAGAATTTCTTTTTTAAATAACTTAATAAGATCGAAATATGGCTGAAATATACTTGGCCCCTTTCTAGATTCAACATTTGCCTTTAATTTTACCATTATACCTGAGAATAATGGGGCCATTAATAGGGTGAATAACACTTGACTTATCGTTTCTAATAACAATGTTTCCTCCATTCATCCCACCTCATCCGTAAGCGTTATCAACTGTCATTCGTAGGCGTTATCAACTGAGTTGTTACTCAGTGGTTATGGAGGAAACGCCATTCCTCTCGTACGGAATTTAATGGTGTTATATAAATTTTCTTTGAACTTTAATGTGTTTGAACTCTCATTGATATTCTGTTCCATAATTCATAATTCGACAGAGACCGTAAATTTTGTGTATAAGGTTAAAGGCTTCTCCT
>JAFMDN010000039.1 GCA_017857235.1 Methanobacteriota archaeon | reverse complement strand
TAAACGGAATAGCCCCGGGCAGATTCGAACTGCCGTCGTCGGGTCCAAAGCCCGATATGCTTGACCACTACACCACGGGGCTAATAGAGGTTTATAGAACCTTAACATAAAAATTTAGTTGTTTGAAGTAGGGCATTAATAAATGAGATACAATTTATAATGTGTTTTTAATATATGATAATTCAAAATAATATACAAAATTATACATAACAAAAATACCATTGTTGAATTTATGAGAAAAACAATTTTGATAGCAGTAGTAGCTATAATGTTATTTTCATCAATGGACTACTAACCGGACACAGTGTGAATACAACAGTCCAAACACCTGGAGGTGCAGGTAATGCTATAAGTGCCGTTGCAATGACTGACGACAGCAACGGTAATCTATTTGTTCTTTGGAGCAATGGTTATGTATTTGAACATCCTGATAACGGAGCTTCTAACTACTGGATCTATTTAGGAAATGCATCCGCAATCTATAATTACAAAACGAGTCAAATTAAATTGGGAAATCCCGTAGGTATAAGAGCATCATTAAATTGGTATAATAGTAAGGGTGTTGATACAGGTCTTTTGATGGTACTCTTTTCAAATGGTTATGTATCTACAATGGAATATGGTGTTTATCCCCATTATTGGAAAATAAATAAAATAACAAATTCCAATAATACTACATTTGTTGCACTTGCATACGATCTCGATGAGAATTTCTGGGGAGGCTATGTTGGCCTAAATCCGACAAAGGTTGAAACATTCTATGCCATGGAATCAAATGGGATAATATATGCATATTCAGATGCAAATTATAAATGGACAATAATTCAATCTACTCCATTACCCGTGAATCTCACAACGTTCCTTGTATGGCCAAATAATGGGCCTCCATATGGAGTAACCACATTTGTTGGATTGTCAAGAAATGGTTCAGTTTATTTTGCTGCCGGAAGCACAAATCCCCTGAGCCCGATTAATTGGACCTATGAGGGAACAATTAAGGCGACAAATCCAGATTTTGTTAGTATAACCCAAACACCCAATTATAATAGCCCTTATTACTATTATGCCATTATGGGGACACCGAATTCATATGTATACGCAACAGCCACTTATAACGCAACAGCCTCTTCTTGGTCCCCAATAGCTCAAACGCATACTTCATTTCAACAGGTCGCTATTCAAAATAAATACTATGGGGTAGTTTTGAAGGCAGATGAACTCATACTTACAACAAATGGTCAAATATATTCCTCCACAACCGAAGGTGCGACATGGTCATTGCAGTATAACGTACCGAATAATAGGATCCCCCAACAAGCTAAAGTAGTAATGGCATGGACATGCTCATTTTGTACAGGTGTTTTCAACGGAATGCCAAGAATGAATGCAAGCATTTTACAAATAGAGCAGAACAGGCAAGATTTTACTGCAATTTCTTATGAATTCTATCAATTAAACAGTTCTGGAGGTGTTAATCCATTATCGCTTGGAACACTTAGTTACGCAAATTCCTCAAATCCATATAATATAACTCCAATATTGCATAAACTTAATTTACAGACATATCCCATGATCATTTCAGCAAATCTTTCTAACATTGAATATTTCCTTTCAAATTCAACTAAAGAAAATGATGTAATAAATCAGATGGTAACATATGCACTTCTTTATAACTATACGGGTTACAATATAGATTGGGAACCTACCTCTGCAAACAGTTCAGTAGGAATAGAATTTGCAAATTTCTTAAATGAATTTGCCATTCAATTAAATAAATATGGACGCCATCTAACTGTAGATATTGCAACATGGAATCCGGGATTTTGGAATTTTTCACTCATAGGTAGTACTAATGTGACCTATGTTGATGTAATGGACTATTCAGCCATTTATTCAGGGCCTGGGAGCTTCATGAGTGATTTATCCTATGCAATGCAGACAATTCCGAATGCCAAGTTACAAGTGGCTCTGATAAATACCAATGTTAATACAAATTCCAATCTGACACCTTTCCAGATGTCACAGAGATTTGCGGCGCTTGAGTATTATAATATCACAAGTTTATCCATGTGGGTATTGCCAGTGAATTCATCAATACTTTCCATGATGCAGCAATTCCTTGAAATGAGATCCTATGGTCATTACTACATTGGGGGAGTACCAGGATCCTCAGGTTTCATATTCTCAACAAATCAATCTGGTATAGGATTTGTAAAAATATCAGAGGTTAATGGTTCATATGTAAATGGATCAGCATTCTTTAGAACCAACTTTATATTGCCAACTAATCTTACCGGAATAGCTATAGGGTCAATGGGCAACATAAGTGTTGAAGTAATGGCTGAAAATTCATCTGGTTGGTATTATGTAGCAACAGTCAATGGTACCCAAAACATTTCAGTCAATTTAAAATCCGGTACATATAATATAGGTTTCTTGGTAAATTCCACCGCGGGATTCATTATGACAAACTATTCTGAATCCATAACCTACACATTAACAGGTACAATTTTTTACCCTGGATGGCTGTTAATACATATGCCAGTGGGATACTATGCAGCAATAAATGGTTCTCTTTTGAATTATACCGTGTTCAATTATACAACCTACAATTATGGAATATATGAAGTTGTTAATATTACATTGCCAAGCGGAACATACAATGTCCTTGAGCAATCCACTTCAGGACAAATTAATATGCAGACTATTGAAATTGAATCTGAGCATGTCACCAGTATTTATACCCAGACAGCACCTATTCCTGAAGGTACAATAAAAGGTTTCGTATATCCATCAAGTGCAACTGTCACAATCAATGGTGTTCCTGTATCAGTTTACTCTAATGGTTTCTTCTCTGAAAATATTACTCAAGGGTCTTATTGGGTAAACGCTAGTGATAATTTTTACAAACCATTTAGCACAAAAGTCACGGTTGTATCTGGAGAAGTAACTTGGATTAATATTACATTATCACCAGCTCCACCTTCAGCAGTACAACTTTACGTACCTACCATGGTCAATAATACTACTTTTAAGATAGCATGGTCTCAGTTTATAGGAATTGGATTCATTAATTATACGATTTACATCTCAACGTCTACCGGAGCCTTAGGATCACCTATAGCATCAATCACAAATGTCTCAGAGACAACATATGTCCTAACAAACCTGAGTTATAATACAACCTATTATGTTGCGGTAAAGGTATTTAGTCAGGGAGGGTCAGCACTTTCAAATTTCCAATCATTTAAAACTCCAGCGAAAGTTACCACGACAACTGTGATAAGGCCAACAAAATCATCAAGTCCAGAAATTTATACCATGATTTCAGTAGTAGCAGTGATTATAATAGTGGCAATAGTGATTATAGCATTAATGGCTATTAGGAGCAGAAATAAATTAAGAAAATAAATTAATTTATTAAATTCTTATTTATTGAGATTTATAACTCAGGAATTCTTTTCCAAGCAGCTCTCTTGCTATTATTAGTTTCATTATATTAATTCCGCCCTCTGCCCCGATGTAATATGACATAACTCCGCCCTGAGCAGCTCCTAGGGGAGTATCCTTAGTATATGCCAGTGCTCCATGCCACACCATTACTTTTGTTATGAGTTCATGGGCCATGGGTGGAGCTGTCATTTTTGCTAGCGAAACATACTTATTCTGCTCGGATAGGGGGACCTTTTCATTGCTGAAATAGACCTTATCCATCAGCCATGCTGCCCTCTGCGTAAGAAGTTTTGAAGATTCAAGTTTTCCATAGAGTTCTGCCAATTCGAACTGAAGTCCTTCTTGCTTTCCAAGAGGCTGCCCAAAGAGATTCCTGGTTTTAAGGTGTTCTATTCCCATATTCAATGCCTCTGTAGCGGCACCATTACAGGCAGCAGCTACATAAATTCTGGCCACATTAAAGCCTTCCATTATTATATGGAATCCCTTCCCAACATCCCCTACCCTGTATTTATCGTCAATTTCAACATCGTTGAAGGCAAACCCTCCTGTTGACAAACCCTCCCTTGCTATATTATTGAAGAGGGTTGTAGAAACCTTATCGTTCAATTTTCCATGGACATCTTTTATCATGAAGGCAAAAGTGGTGAAAGCTTTAGAACCCAGGGATTCATCTCCCGTTCTTAACAATGTTAGGAATCCACCGCCTCCCGGTAATTCCAATGATTCTCTTACGCCGCTTATATATACCTTTTCTCCGGAAGCTAGCCATTTTTCTCCATTCTTTACAGCCCTGGACTTCTCGCTCATTACATCAGATCCTCCAGATGGTTCTGTGCTTCCAATTCCAAAGAATGTTCTACCTTTAACAATATTAGGCAAAATTTCTTCCTTAGCCTCTTTGGATCCATACTTTTGAAGCATGAATGGCCATCCATTAACCAATAAGACATAAACAGGAAGTGCCATCGAGACATCCCCTTTGGCCAATTCTTCAATAATTATAGACATCTGTGATATTGACCCGCCTGCACCCCCGTATTCCTGTGAAATGTTAAATCCTATGAAGCCGGCATCTGCAGCCGCCTTTATGATTTCATCAGGTATTCTATTTCCATAAGAGATTTTATCTCTCTTTGGCAAAACATACTTTTTAACAAATTCTCTTGCTGCTTCCCTGACCATTTCATCGCTTTCAGTGTAACTGAAGTCCATAACTATCAGTTTCCCTATTGCCTCTTAAATTAAATTTTTTGTTTAAGAATAAGGGATTAAAGGATTAGGTTTTTAATCCCTATGTTCATACACATTAAGGCGGGGGTTGCCGAGCCAGGTTAAAGGTACGAGACTTAAGATCTCGCTCCGTAGGGATTCGGGGGTTCAAATCCCTCCCCCCGCATTTATTCAATTCATCACATCAGTTCTACAGAAGAGAGACCATCCCTTTTTTCTACCTTTATAACTCTGTCTGATACGTTTTCCAATTCTGACTCGTGGGATACAATTATAATCTGTTTGGAATTTAAATCCCTTAAAACATCACCGAACTTCTGAAGCTGCTCCTTTGAAAATCCATCAGTTGGTTCATCCAGTATTAAAAGTCCTAAGCTTCCAGAGTAATTGTTTAAAAGTGAATTAAGCGCCAGCCTGTATGATAAAGCTACTGCGCTCTTTTCTCCCCCGCTTAATGATTCAATACCCAGATCATATCCACTTTGAGTGACTCTTGGAGCAAAATTTTCATCCACCTTTATTTCCTTCTGAGGATCTGGCACTAGCTTAATGAACCATGAAGATACCAGTTCATTCATCTCCCTGTTAATGTTGGCGAAAACTGATAACTCTATATCATCCATGGCAGGTTCGAAGATATCATCGAGAAAACTAATTATGTTTGAAAATCTCTCCAGATCCCTCTTAGCTTTTTCAATTTCATCTAAGTCTTTTTTCAAATCAGATAACCTTTTTTCTGTTTCCTCTTTTCTGGCTCTTAGATCTTCGAGTTTACCAATTATTTTGTTTATTTCATTATAAATTGCACTCTTACTATTATTTAAGTTCTCAACTTTTTCCTTTACTTCTTCTAAAATTTTTGGAACAGAAGAGAGCTCTTCCACCCTCTTTCTTTCATTTTCTATCTCTTCTTTTATCCTATTTAATTCCTCTTTCTCAGTTGACAATAATTTTTCTTTATCTCCCATCTGATCTAAATACTTTTGTTTCGTAATTACAAGCTTTTCAGCATATTCAGCATCTTTTTTCATCCCTTTTAATCCATTCAATTGATCATTAAGTTCCTTTAAAATTCTCTCTTCCTCTTGTAATTTTTTTTCGAGGGAATAAAGTTCCTTTTCAAATTCATGAGGGTGAACTTCCCTCTTGCAAACCGGACATATCCCTTTTGAAATAAGGTCATTATAATTTTTTATATCCTTTTTAATCTCACCAATTCTCACATTCCTAGAATTTATCTCCGATTGAATCTTTTCTATCTCTTCTTCCAATTTATCCTTATTGTATTTCATCTCAGGAATAGATATGGAATTTGCCATATTTTTCAACTCTTCGGTCTTTGATTCCAATTCTTTAATTTTCTCCAATTTTTTTCTCTCATCCTCTTGAAGTTTATTTAAGTATTTTCTATGTTCACTAAGCTCCTTGTCCTTTTCATGAACAGAATTATAGTCTTCCATTGCTTTTTTATAATCTTTCTCTAAATTTTCCTTTTTTAGATTTAACTCAGATAAAAGCTTTTCATATTCGGGTATCTGATTGATGTAACCTTCTATATTTTTCTGCTCTTCTTCAATTTTTTTTATTAAATCAGGTTCCCCTTCAATCATTTTTTGAAAATATTTAATTTTCGTGCTTAATAAACTGCTCAAAAATTTTGAATTTTCCTTGGCAATATTGTATTTTTCAAGATTAAATATCTTCCTTATTGTCCCCAATCTAATTTCATCATTGTCCTCTAGAATTAAGGATTTCATTTCTTCTTGGGGTGTGTATATGGAATATCTGAAGACTACACTGGAAGCCCTTGCACCTTTTGGCTCTTTAAAATTCAGCAATTTTAAGACTGCAGCCTTCATCTCGGTTGCAGAATACTTCTTTCTCTCATTTTCCGATTCAATATAACAGGTTTTTTGTTCTATTTTTCCAGTTAAGGAGTTTCTTTTGAGTTCTCTGTAGAATACATAATCCTTCCCATTAATTTCGAGGGTAAGTTCTACAGACCCACTTTCCTCTCCAATCCTAAGCAGAGATGAATAATCTATATCTCCACCCCCGAAAAGAACAAATTCTATGGACATCAATATTGTGCTCTTTCCAGATCCGATATCACCTTCTATCAGAACAGTACCTTCTGGGAAATAGATTTCCTGATCTTTATAGCTTCTTATATTTTTCATTTTTAATCTCTTTAACCTAATCACTTTCATCGACCCCTAGTATTTTCATTGCAAGTTTACTAAGTCTTTCTTTGTAATCGCTATCCCTTTCACCATCTTCCTTTTGAATTGAAAGAATATTCAACAATTCTAAAGAACTATCTACTGAAAGCGCCTTTATCTTGGAGGAGGATATCTTCTCCTCCAAAATTTTTCTTTCTATCTCCTCAATGGATCCAGTGAATTTAGCTTTCTGTGATTCTGGAAATTTTAGCTGAGATTGATTGTGTATTACAGTTCTAGCTCCATTTTCAATTATATATCTTTTAATCCTATGAATTTGAAGATCACTTTGTTTTCCACCTGAAAGGTTTCCCTCAAGATGCAGGAGAACAACACTTTCCTTTTCTATTTTACCTAAATTTCTCATTACCTCATCATATGCTGACGATGCGTGTTTATTATCAAGATTTATCTTCATTAGGATGATGGGGGCTATATTTACCTCTATAAATTCTGGCTTCATATTATCAGTATCAACTATGTAGAATCCTCTTTTAACTCCCTTAGCAGTATTTTCAAGGTCCGAGAGATCTGAACCGAACAATGCACCTGGTTGAACTACGGGAGAACCATCTAATTCATAATAACCGGGGAAATGAATATGGCCCAGGGCATAATATTTCATCCCTTTCGGTAAATCAGAAATGTTCAATGCTTCTATCATAAATAAATCATACGGCAACAGCTCCCTTATGGCTAGATGCATTAAAATTATTGGAATGGTGCCATTAGGTGGTTTTTCAATTTCTTCTATTGATCTCCATGTCTCCTGATCCAGACCGTTTTTTCTTGCATCTATTCCATATAGAGATATATTAAGATCTTTATCAACTAGAGGTAAGAGCTTTTTACCATCCAGCCTCTGCACCTTTGATATCAAGCCCGCCTTTTCAAAAATATCTATCATTGAAGCAGATAATGGGGAATAGTCATGGGAACCGTAAATGGTGAATACCTTTATTCCTCTATCCTTAAATTCCTTTAGTTTCTCTGCCGCGTCTCTTGAAATGCTCATATCAGGAACAGGATTGTGGAAAAAATCGCCTGATATGAGAACGAAATCCACATCATTTTCAATGCATTTTTCCACTGAGTAAGAAAAAGCATCAAAGGATAGATCCCTTAAACTTCTGTCACTGAATGCTCCTAAGTGAATATCTGATAGATGAGCAAATTTCATTATAACAACACCTCCTCTATTAAGCTTCGGAGATTGTAGTTTTTCCCTCCTCGACCAGTAAGTGGATTTTCATTAAATTGAAATGATTTACTGGTTGACGGCAGCCTGAAGTACTTAGATTTACCAAGCGCTTCGATGTTCCTTGAGGCATTCTGATCCGCATTGAATTCTAAAAATTCTTCAAAACCATAGTCCATAATTATCTGATTTACTTCTTTGAACTGCATGGCAGTTTCAAAGAGCTTTCTTCCATATCGAAGCTTCAATTTAATAGTTCTGAACATTATTTATTGATACAGTCAGCTTATTATTAAGTCTTTCCATGAAGGGGAAGAGGGAAGTTCGTATATCTAATCACTAAAGCAAGTGAAAATAACAGCTCCACCTGAACTACTGACTTTTCAATAAAATTATAATGAATATAATCAATTTAGTGAACATCGTAAAAATAATATGGAAATATCGGAATAAATTTTTATAATGGATATAATCCTGAAGCTGTAAATTAATCAAAATTTGCCATCATTACAATAATGATCTTAATCATAATATTGACAGACAGCATTTTTTCTATAGGATAATCCTCAACTAAATGACATTCAAAGAATAGAATTAGTTGGTAGCTGACAAATGTTGAGAATCTAACAGCCGTTAGGAATGTTACCACTTACCATTGACAGCATGTACAATTATAACATTAGCCAGGGATGGAAATTATAAGTACCAGCTTATTTGAGTAATATTAAGCTTAATGCGACATGGCCTCAGAATACCTAGATATCTTGGTGAAGAAAGAAGACAAGATTTTTAGAATGAATAATCGACAAAATAAATTGGATATGAGGTAAACCAAGTGTAATGGGATACCCGATATATTGAATAAATGAATTCAATGGATATAAATGAAGATATTTGCGATTAAATTTAAAGGTAAAATAATCAATTAAATTTATATTTATAAAGAAATTATTAGTATATGACTCAGAATAACCAAAATAATGGAATTTTGAGGAAAGGCTATATTGATTCTATAGGTAAACTCGTGTTTTACATAGCACTTTTTATAGTGATATCAGCATTTCTCCAATACCTGATATTCTATCTGCTCCCCAAGTATGGAATTACACTGGGAAATTACTATGTATACATAAACGTCACTTTAACCCTCCTCCTCGGTTTCTTAGTTGTCAGGGCTTTTTCTATGGTAATTTATCACTTTATAAGACTGAAGTACTCTGAGGACGTTGCTAGAGCTTTCAGAAATGTTTTCCTCATAATAGGTATAGGTGCCCTGATTACCGTTATCGCTGGTGAAGTTGGTGGCGGAATAGCAGGTGTATCAGTCGGTGGCTTCCTGGGAATCGTTATAGGTTTTTCAATGCAACAGACTCTAGGTCAAGCCGTGGCAGGCTTATTTTTACTTATAGCCAGGCCATTTAAAATAAACCAAAATGTTACATTGCTTGGAGATACCGGGATTGTAAATGACGTTGGAATACTTTTCACTGAATTAATTAAGGACGATGGTACAAAGGTGCTGATTCCAAGCAATCTCATAATTGGAAATAAGATCTACATATTGCCACCAAAAAATCAGCCTCAGGGAAATAGCACTAAGAGCTAATACTTTATTTTATTTTTCCCATTTTTCCTTTGGACCAGGCACTTCTACAAATAAGGGATGCAATTCAATTTTCGAAGTGTTAATTATTTTTTTAAGCCATTCTGGATTTCTTAGTTCCAACTTCGATCTCAAATGGTTCCACTCATAGATTACTTGTCCGCTGTTTATCTTTATTTTCTTTATATTCATTTCTAGGTTCTTCGGTATTTTTGAAATATCGAAATTATAACCCCTGATTCTTGCTTCATCGAATACTGCCTTCAGATAGTGATTTATATAAAGAACTGGATTTTCAGTATTCTTGAATCTTAAAAGCTGGGGGTGATTGTAATATGAACCATCTCCTCTAATTAAAACACTTCTTCCAAGGAGTGCTTCTCTCCATAATGCCACCAATCCTATAGGATCAAGGTATTTTGGATGAATAGACCATAGCCTCATTCATTGCCAATAATAAAAGCAACTTAATTTAAATTACCTATGGGGATCTAAAGGTTTCCGTTAGGAAAATCTGATTTATGAGTAGGTTTTCTACAAATTATTATACATATGTAATGTAAAATAGAAACCCAAATAAAATATAAGAAACTAAATTGAGAAATTGCCGACACTATTTATTTTATCAGGGAACTTTCTTTTATAGTAAACGTATAACATTATTAACAAGATTGCATAAATTCCAGCAATCCAAGCAGAATAATTGAGTGGTGGTGGAGGAGCAGGGTAAACCACATAGATTATGGCAATTATCAGCATGAATGAAGTCAAATAGGGCACAACTATGTGCTTTATAATTTTCAAAGAACCTTTTCTCTTGTGATACACCCCCAATTCTATTCCTGCTAAGGAATGATTAAAAAAGCTAAATACTGTATTGCTGAGAATTAAAAATATACTAGCAGTAAAAGGGCCCATCAATATCCCTGCAACCAAGGCTATAACCAATGATAGTCCTCCATTGAATAATACAAT
>JAFMDN010000009.1 GCA_017857235.1 Methanobacteriota archaeon | reverse complement strand
AAACGGGCCCGCTGGGATTTGAACCCAGATTAGAGGCTCCGGAGGCCTCTGTGATATCCTGATTACACCACGGGCCCTAAGACTCAAATTTTAGCAACTTCGATGACAGCGCAAATAATATTATTGAAGATATGACCAGTATAAGTATCATGTAAACTGTCCCACTTATATTGTTATAAATTAGATCATAGTTCAATGCGTTTATAAAGTATGTAAGGGGTAGAAAATCGGATATTATTTTAACATAATTGGGCGCAAACTGTAATGGGAAGAATACACCAGACAAGAACATCATTGGAAAAAGAATGAGGTTTCCAACTATGGACACTGTTTCTTCGTTATCCGAAACCATACCTGCAAGAGCACCTAATGCGATGAACATGAGATTGCCAGAGATTATAATTATTAGCATAATGATGACATTAATGGGATTATAATAAAGTACAGCTCCAAATAGCAAATATGCAACTATTATAATGAGAGCATCTGCTAGGAGATTAAATGACAAATTGAACAGTAATGATCCTATTATCCATTCCCCTTTGGAAAGTCCGGCTATCTTAAATTGTCTAAATATTTTTTCTCTTCTATAATTGGGAACTTGATAAAGCATACTGAACATGGAACTGATTATGGTAAATCCTATTAATCCCGGTATGTAATAATTTATCGTTCTGGAAGAAACTCCACTGTAATCATAAACCTTGAGGTTTGAAGCTAACCCATTCCCACTAAAGGAATTCAAATAGGCTTGGAATACTGTATTAATTATACCCGAATATTCCGAAGCAACCTGTGGATTCGAATTTGAATATATCTCAATGGTTACAGTGCTTTTATTTAAAATGTTGCTTGTAAAATTTGTTGGTATTACCATTACCATGTAATTAGGATTCTGATCAAGAAATTGCCTTATATTTGAAATATTTTCAATTTTAATATTAAACGTTCCTGTCTCTGAAAGAGCTTTAATAAATTGTGCTGAAAATTGCCCGTTGTCATGATTTATAACAATTAAATTTTGAGGTGCTATAGAATTAGAGCCAAACAGGAAGCCAAACATTATGATTAAAATGACAGGAAATAAAATTTGAAAGAATACACCACTTCGGGTTCTGATATATGCTTTAGCGTGCAATACAAAATAGGCTGAGATATTTTTAAGTTTCAAGATTTCTCATTCCTCCGTTACTTTAAGGAAAATATCTTCTAGGTTTTCCCTCCTTATCATAAAATCGTCAAATGGAACACCCATTTCATCTATTTTATTCAATATTTCAATTGCTTCCTTAGAATCATTAAGCCCAAGAATGAAATAACCATCTTCATTTTTGAATTGAGCACCAATCTTTTCAAGAACATCTTCTAGATATTTGCCGCCTTTTATGTAAAGAAGGTCCTTTCCTCTGTGTCTTAAAATCAATTCTTTCGGTGAGCCAGTGTCAATTATCTTTCCTTTATTCATTATCGCCACATTATCTGCCAATAATTCGGCCTCTTCGAGATAATGGGATGTAAGAAGTATAGACCTATCTTCCTTTTTTAAATTTTCTATTATCCTCCAAATGTTCCTCCTTGATTTCGGATCTAATCCTGCTGTCGGTTCATCCAGAAAAAGTACCTCTGGATCATTTATTAATGATAGTGCTAAGCCCAGTTTCTGTTTTTGGCCTCCTGAGAGCTTTGAGAAAGGTACATTAGCTCTATCACGAAGCTCTACAGTATCAAGCAACTCATATGGATTTAATTTCCTATTGAAAAGTTTACAATAGAATTCTATAGCCTCTTTTGGCGTTGAATTATTAACAAATGTAAAATCCTGAGGCAGAATACCAATTTTTTTGTAAATCTCCTTTGAATTTTCTGGATCTAAACCCAATACACTAACCTCTCCTCCATCTCTTTTTCTCAATCCTTCCAATATTTCAACAGTAGTAGTTTTACCTGCTCCATTTGGACCTAGGAGGGAAAAAACCTGCCCCTTTTTAATTTCAAATGAAATTTCATTTACTGCAATATATTCACCATATTTTTTCAGTAGGTTTTTAACTATGACGGGACTTTCACTCATTGTTCCAATATTAAAAAGTTATAGAAAAATAATTCCTATTTCATCCGCCTTTAATCTTTTGCTGATTGATGGAAAGGTTATAATTTGAAATATTTGAAAGCTATAGGTTCTGGAATGAATGATAAAGACACCAAGAGAACAAAGTTTGCAATGTACGCAAATCAATTGATAGGTTCTCTGGGGTCAGGTCTGGCATCACCATTTATTCCATATTATGCAGCATATCTAAGCTTTAATTCTGAGGAAATGGGATTTGTCCAGGCAGTTTCAAACTTCTTTCCGAACGCTTTTCAATACTTATGGGGGAAGTTATCAGATCTCATCAGACGGAGAATAATATTTGTTGTGATAGGGGGTATTGTAAGTTACCTAATGTTCTCTGCATTTATAGTAACTCACACCTTCTACTATTTCTTGTTAGCTCTTTCTGTTCAAGCCATATTCAGTGCCATGGTTCCTCCAGCCTGGAATGCTTTAATAGGAGAGGTTTCATCCCTGAACAAGAGAGGAATATTCATAGCGAACCTCTCATTTTATTCAAATCTGGCCAGTCTCATATCCCTCATTTTCTTCACTGTTTATGCATTTAAAAATCTAAATTTGAATATAATTATTTTTTATTATTCCTTCTATACAGCCTCTGTTCTCGGAACCATTTCTGCGTTGGTAATGTTGTATGCCACGGAGCCTCAAAGGGATAAGAAATCGGAGGGGAATGCAGGGTCAAAGATCAGCAAAAAATTTTTCAGTTTTGTAATAGCGGTATCAGTTTATAACTTCTTTATGTCATTATCGTGGCCACTATTTTATATAACAACTGTAGACGTTGTAAAAGCCAATGTTTTTGAAGTTGGAGTAATAAATCTTATTTCGGTTGCATTTACTATACTCCTTCTCAGATACTTTGGAAAACTCTCAGATAAAATTGGATCCAAAAGATTCATGATCATGTCAAGGATAATATTTGCCCCAGTGCCATTGCTTTATGGAATTTCAACCAATGTATACGAGTTGTATGTGATAAATGCTGTCACCGGGATTGGAACTGCAATGACAAACGTTTCATTTACATCATATTTAATTGAAAATACAACCTTAGAAAACAGGGGCAGGGCGACTGGAATTTACAGTGCCGCAATAGGAACTGTAACATTTTTTGGGTCGATATTGGGCGGTTTTTCCGCACAAATAATGGAGGGCTATCTTCCTTTAGTGACATCACTACTAATTGTTTATATCGTATCTACAATGGGTAGATCGGGAAGTGTTTCCTTATTCTTAAAATTGGATAAGACAATTGCGGAAAAAATTTAACAGAGTTAGGAATAGAGAAATCGATGTGACATGTCCTTGGAAGAGTTAAGAAAGCAGATTAAAGAAGAATTGGGGATCGATGATATAAATTCTGGAGTTTTTGCGGGGGAATGGATCAAGGAACCAAAGGGGAAGAAAATCAGAATTAACAGTCCAATAGATGGTAAATATATTGCTACGGCCTTGGGTGGAAGCAGGGAAGATTACGAGAGAGTTGTGCATCAGATGGAAGAAGCTTACAAGCTATGGGTAAATTATACTCCCCCTCAAAGAGGCGAATTAATTAGATTGATTGGAAATGAATTAAGGGCGAACAAGAAGAAGCTGGGAAAAATTGTTTCTCTGGAAACTGGAAAAACAGTTGTAGAAGGAGAAGGTGAAATACAGGAAATGATTGATATTGCTGATTTTGCTGTAGGCCTTTCGAGACAGCTATACGGATACACCATGGCAAGTGAAAGGTATCAACACAGAATGTATGAGCAATATCATCCACTTGGCGTGATAGGTGTAATTACGTCATTTAATTTTCCTTCGTCTGTATGGTCTTGGAATTCTTTTATCGCAGCTGTCGTAGGTGATGTGGTTATATGGAAACCATCATCGAAGGCGCCTCTGACAGCGATATCCGTAATGAAAATTATTACCGAGACAATCAAAAAGCATGGTTACCCGCAGATATTTTCACTTATAGTAGGTGGAGGAGGGGAGATTGGAGACCTATTGACAAACGATGCAAGGGTAAAGCTCATATCATTTACAGGTTCCGTTGAATCTGGGAGACGGGTTTCTGAAGCCGTTTCAAGGAGATTTGGAAAGGTAATTTTAGAACTTGGGGGAAACAATGCAGCAATTGTAACTGCTAAAGCAGATCTAAATATCGCATTAAAAGGAGTTACATTTGGTGCATTAGCAACCTCAGGCCAGAGATGTACAACCACAAGGAGGCTTATAGTAGAGGATAAAATATATGATCAGTTCGTCTCAAGGTTAATTGCTACATATGAAAAGGTAAAGATAGGTAATCCACTGGAAGAAGGTGTTCTTGTGGGACCATTAATTGATGAAGAGGCTGTAAAAAATTTTGAAAGAGCGCTTGAAGATGCAAAGAAACAGGGAGGGAAGATATTGTTTGGAGGCGAAAGGTTGAAGATTGATGGATATGAAACAGGATTCTATGTTAAGCCGGCAATAGTTGAGATGCCTTCGATTACACCTATAACATGCCAAGAAACCTTTGCTCCAATTTTATACGTATTCAAATTCCATACCCTTGAGGAAGCAATTAGAATACACAATTCAGTTCCGCAAGGACTTTCATCAGCGATATTCACCACAGACCTGAGGGAAGAAGAAATGTTCCTGAGCGCCATGGGAAGTGATTGCGGATTAGCAAATGTTAATACTGCCACAGCAGGTGCTGAAATAGGAGGGGCATTTGGAGGAGAAAAAGATACGGGTGGAGGCAGAGAAAGCGGATCCGATGCTTGGAAGAATTACTGCAGGAGACAGACTGTAACCATAAACTGGGGTAATGATATACCTCTAGCCCAGGGTGTAAGATTCGAAGTTAAATAATTTAATATTTCAATTTTTTTAAAATTTTAGAAAAGTTTTTTCTATTAATACAAGCTATTCAATCATGCCAGAAGTAGCAATAATAATGGGCAGTAAAAACGATTACGATTACATGAAACCAGCGGAGGAAATACTGATAAAATTCGGTGTATCATACGAGAAAAGAGTGGTATCTGCACATAGAACTCCAGAGTTCATGATGGAATTCGCAAAGGAGGCCAGGGGAAGGGGAGTAAAGGTAATAATAGCGGCTGCGGGAGGAGCTGCCCATCTGCCAGGAATGACCGCATCCTTCACTACCCTGCCAGTTATAGGTGTTCCAATTCCTTCAAAGAATTTGAAAGGATTGGATTCTCTACTTTCAATCGTTCAGATGCCATTTGGGGTTCCTGTTGCAACAGTAGCAATTGATGGAGCAAGAAATGCCGCACTTCTGGCTATTAGAATTCTTGGTTTAATGAATGATCAACTCAATAAAAAACTTGAAGAATTCAGGGAGGAAATGAAGAATGAAGTGCTCAACACTTCCCTGTGATTTGAGGATAGGAATAATAGGCGCAGGACAACTCGGCCTGATGCTATTTCAGCAGGGAATAAGACTGGGGTTCAAATTTAATGTGCTTGGAAAACCTGAAGATCCATTATGTAAATATACTGCATGTTATGGAGAAGATGAGTATGAGCAATTTGTTGATGATTCAGACATAGTCACATTCGAATTTGAACACGCAAATGGAAAAGCCATGGAATATGCACAATCGAAAGGTAAATTGAAACCTGAAATCAATTCTGTTAATTTAAAGAGGGAAAGGGAAAAAGAATTCCTCTATTTAAAAAGCATAGGGGCACCTCTACCGAAATTTGAAATAGCCAGGGACGGAAGTGAGGCTATTGAAATAGCTAAGAATCAGTTCAATAATAATGCAGTAATAAAAAGATCAGTGGGAGGATATGATGGAAAAGGCCAATATTTTGTGAAAAATAATATAGAAAACTTTAATTTTTTAAAGGAGGACAAATCAAGATTTGTAGTTGTTGAATATGTTGACTTTGATTATGAGGCATCCATAATAGTTTCAAGGGGTGATGATAGAACTATATACTACCCACCTTCCTTCAACCTTAATAAGAAAGGCATCTTAGTTATTAATTATGGTCCCTTAGTCATTCCAGAGGCAAAAGATATAGGGTATTTAATAACTAAATCCCTAAATTATATTGGAACAATGGGGATAGAACTTTTCGTCAGGGGGAGAGAAGTGCTGGTGAACGAAATTTCTCCTAGAGTCCACAATTCAGGTCATTACACCTTAACCTCATGCAAGCACTCACAATTCGAATCACATTTACGGGCAATTTCAGGGCTCGGACTTTTAGAACCTGAATGCAATGGATATTTCGGAATGCTTAACCTATTAGGCGTACAGACTATAAATTCAGAGCTAGATAAATATGGCCAGGTATTTATGTACAGTAAACCCGGAACTAACCCACGCAGAAAGGTAGGACACATAAATGTCACGGGGGACTCAATAGAGTCTGTAAAATTTAAAATCAACAATCTTATAAATGAAGTATATGGAAGCTTGGACGATCTTATTGCTAAATTATGAAGATTAGCTTTTTACCTATTGAGCCCCTAATAGAAAGGCATAGAGTTTTTCCCGTCTTTCTATTTTTTCAATTACGGAATTCAATTTTTTATTAAATGCATCCTTATCAATGATTTTAAAATTTCCCGGTTCGATTTCCTCTAATTTTTCTCCCGTAAGAATCTTCTTTCCAATTATTTCATATGACTCCTTCCAGGGTATACCATTATAAACCAATAAGGCCGAATTTTGGGTTGCATAAATAGAATTATCTATAATTCTTTCTGCAGCTCCATGATTGATTTTTACCTTAGAGAGAAGATCGAAGAAATATTGTGCTATATCTTCAAATTTACTTACAGAGTCCATAACCTTCCACTTGGCAATTTGAAACTCCCTATGATAGAAGCTTCCCTTCCCCAGCAAAAGGTTTTGGATTAAATGCTCATGGGAAACAAACTCTGCAGCAAACCCTATTAACATTTCTAAAAAATCAGGATTCTTCTTGTTTGGCATCAAAGAGCTTCCTGTAATGTAATCAGAAGGAATTTCAACAAAACCATTTTCTGTTGACCATAGAATCAAATCAGTTGCAATTCTTGAATAGAAGAGAATTATACTAGAGAGCAAATGAATTGAATTAAGTTCATCAAAACCCCTCAAGTTGGCCTGGAATAAAGGATTTAGATTTCCCTGGTTTAATCCTAATAGCCTGCAAAATTTCACAATATCAAATTTTGAAAGCGACCCAAATCCAGAGCCATAACCGTAAGCTGGATAGTTGATTAAATTCATGAAATCATCAATCATTCCAACTGCATAATTATTGAAACTCAATATCATATCTATATAGCTGCTCCATTTTATGGGCATTGCCTGTCTGTAATGTGTAAATCCAGGAATAGTTGCATCTTCATTTTGTTTTTCAATTAGCTTTATGGAATTTTCCAGTATAATTTTCTGGATTTTAAGGAAGTTATCAATTAGAAACAATCTGATATCATTGTGAACCTGTTCATTGCGGGAGAGGAGAATTCTAAGGTATTTTGCTAGATCTGGGAATTTCTTAGAAAACTCACCTTCTACATATGAGTGGATGTCTTCATATTCATCAAGAGACTCAATCCCATCAAGATACAAATCCCTAAGACCCTCTATGATCTGATTTCTTATGGAGGGTTTGAGTAAATTATCATCAAGCGATAAATGATAGGAAATTAGAGAGAGAATTTCATACTTGAATAGCAATTTATCATATTTTTTGTCCTCACCTATGATCAATTCTTGAGCACTTTTATTGTTATTAACTGCAGCTCCTCCTTTCCAGAGTGGTTCCATATTTTCTATAAATAGATAGCAGATAATAAATTAAATTGATAAAATTGGTCAAATTAACTTATTTTTAATATATTCTGGCAAAGGTATATCTTTTACGGGGATAGGTTTTCCAAATTTAAATTCCACAGGTATAATACCCTCCCAGATAGTATTATTGGTTTTATCTAATCCAAACCCTTCTCTAATTTTCACAGAGAATTCTTTTATGTTAATTCTAAAAACAGCTACTTTTGAAAGCTCATTCTGTGTCGGTTTTTCCGAATCGTTCCATCTTCCTTCTATTATTCTGTTAGTAAGCAAGTTAAAGACTTGCATTTTTTCCTCATAGCTTTTGATTTCTTGGGCTGTCCCATATATGATTGCAGATTCGTAATTCAAAGAATTATTGCTGATCCTGGAATGGAGAACAATTCCTTTGATATTTAATACTTCAATAGTTATAAGTGAGCCGGAAGTCAGCACATTGAATATTCTGCTTTCTGGAGAACAATGAAGGAATATGCTTTCATTTTCATTGACATAGATCATTGGATCGATGTATGTAATTTGATTTATTGTGAATCCCACATTACATGCAAAATTAGAATTCAATATTTTGATCAAATCTTGGAGGCTGTACTTAGCCCTTGAAGGGTATCTCTTTACCTTGTTGTCAATTTTATCTTCAGACATTAAAAGATTAGTAAAGGGATCAATATAAATTAATTCCCATTGCAGTATCTCAACCTTAGATCCTCCAATATATTTCTGAAATTAATGTAGGCATCGTAAGCAGATCCATAGGGATTGAAATATGAATGGACAGTTATGTCAGGTGTAGTTCCGAGCGAAACATAGTAGAAATGATCGGATGTTAATAGGTAATTGTAAATTTCTTCTGGAATGCATTTTTCCAGCGATTTCAATATCTCAAAAAGGTCCTTCTGCAATTCATTTCCGAGCCACGCACTCATGTCCCTGGGTATATCTGCCCAAGAGATATATTCCTTGATTGAAATTTGGCCACGCGGTGTAATAGATTCAGCAGCTTCATTTACAGTTGCAAATTTTAGGTTGTAGTCCTTAGCTCTCTCTATAAAGGCCTCTAGAAACTCAAAGATGCCTGTTTCTTTCCTCTGATGTTCCCCAAATGTTTCGAAGTCCATGAATAGATTGATTACATCTCCCGGGGAATTTGAAAGCCAGTTAAGGTATTTCTCTGAAAACAACGGGTATTCGTTCCATTCCCTATTTGAAAATCTGAACGATATATCATCACTAAGCCTATAATTTCTCAGAAAAATATTATGTCCAAAGGGTGTTTTATAAATAAAGTTTGGGTTATACTTTGAGATTATGGAATCCGTCCCCTCTGTAAGTACATTTTTAACATTCAATTGATTGACAATTTCATCAATTTTATCGCTATAGATCATTTCCGTATTCCTGAAAGTTCTGAAATCTTTATCATAAATCTCTTTCTTTATGTCCATATCCTTCCTTACTTCATTCAAAAACCTTTCGGGATTCCATATCGAGGAAAGACTATGGTAGTAACTTTCAATTGCCATCTCTCCGCCACTGGCTTTAAAATACTCCTTAAGCAAATCAGGTACCGTTGGTTCATATTTCCATAATTGCTCGAGAAGAATTCCCGAGAAAGATAGAGTTATGGGAACACTATAATCCTTAAGAAGGCTGAGTGTGGGAATGTATGAATTCTGAGAAATTCTTTTAATTATTTCTTTATTCTTTTCATCCCAGAAATAATTCTCTCTAATACCTATATCCTGGTATCTGAAGTTACTTAATCTCCTCGGTTGATGTGCTTCCAAAAACATCACTATAAGCTTCATAGGGAATTATATACCTCCAGTGTTTTTAAAGCTGTATTTTCCCAGCTGAACCTTGAAGCTTCCAGCTTTCCAAAGTTACCCAAGGTTTCTCTCAATTTTCTATACTTTAATACTGCAATGATGTAATTGGCAATTTTATCAGTATCCCAGAAATCAGCTTTTAAAACATTGTTAAGGGCTTCACCTACTCCAGTTGTTTTGCTAATAATTGCGGGAGTACCAACTGATAGAGATTCAATTACAGTCATACCAAAGGGTTCAGAAACTGCTGGCAGAATGAAAACATCGCTATCTAGATATAACCTGACTGACTCAGATTCACTGACAAATCCGTAGAAGTTAACAGTATTTTCAAGCCCAAGGGATTTAGAAAAATTCTTAATTTCATTCAACTGATCACCTTCTCCCGCTACTATGAATTCGGCTGAAGGAATATATTTATTCACTTTGTAAGCAGCTTCAATAAAAAATTTGGAGCCTTTTTGTGGTGTTACTCTCCCAAAATAAAGGACTTTATTTTTCAAATCATAATTTTTGTTAAATGAACTGAATAATGAACTTTTTACTCCATTGTGTATTACAGTGACCTTAGCAGGATTTATTGAGAATTTTTCAGATATTATCTTCTTGGTATAATGAGATACAGCTATTATTCTGTCAGCAGCCATCATGCCTTCTTTTTCAATTTTAAGAATTCGTTCCTGCGGATAGAACCACCCCGACCTATCGTATTCAGTGCTGTGAACGGTAAAAACTAACTTCTTTCGATATTTTTCTTTCAACTTTATTCCGGCGGGAACGGTTATCCAATCATGCATATGAATTATGTCGTGATCCTTGTCAAATTCATTTATTAGGATTTCATTATAATCCATCACTTTCTGATAAAATTCTTTATTCCTTTCATAAGGAGATCCCACTGGATCATAATTTACCATTTTTACCTTAAAATTGTAATGAATATCCTTATCAGTGAACTTGGGAATATAAAGTGTTATATCTATTATTTTTCCCAATATGGAGAAAAGATTGAGGGTATGTATCCCGAGACCTCCGGCAAAGAAGGGAGGCAACTCCCAGCCTAATACTCCCACACTTTTCAAATTTTCAGATCCTCCCTTAGGGCTCTTAAAATCTCAGCATAGCTCCAGGCCTGAGCGTAAGCTCCCCTAGGTATTGAAGGGAGATTTCCGTCAAATATTTCTGGTAAGTATTTAAGGTTCAATAAGGGTGAAAAATAGGAAAGCAGTTGATTCCTATCCATATTATTTCTAACCAAGGCCGTTATGTATGGCCCAACTAACCAGGGCCAGACGGTACCGTTATGATATGCCATGTCTCGTTCACATTTGCTTCCAGCATATATTCCAATGTATCTTGGGTCATCACTGGATAGAGACCTTAAACCGTAAGGTGTTGCAAGTTTACCAAGCAGAGCATTAAAAGGTCTAATATTGCTCAATAAATTATAGGGAAGAGAAAATGCGAAAAGAAAATTAGGTCTTACTGAAAAATCATCTGGGTCTGCGATATCTTTTATTTTATTGCCTTTTACAAACTTCTTTTGAAAATTTTCTTCAAACCCTGCTATCAAATTATCATATTCCTCTGGGATTTTTGTATTTGTTTTAGCCATAAATTCCTTGAAAATTTTAAGGGCATTGTACCAGAGGGAATTAACTTCTATGGGCTTTCCTTCGCGCGGAGTTATAAACTTCCCGTCACACTGAGCATCCATCCATGTTCTACCCGGTGGGGAGTGAATGAAGTACCCATCAAGTTTGATTCCCTCATAGCCTTCTATGTAATTATCCAGAATGTGTTTTGTATAATCTAATGCCCTATATATGAATCCTGTATCGTTTGTGTAGTCAAAATATTTCTTTAACGAATAAATAAACCACAGTGGAGAATCTGAGGGGTAAATTTCTCCACCAATCATATTTGGAATCTTACCATCAGGATAAAGGTTCATCCAATTTTCAATTATAATCTTGCCGTGTTCCAAATACCCCCTGACCAGTAGTAATCCAGGTATGGAAATAAAAGCATCTCTCGACCAATAGTTAAACCATGGAAAACCCGCTATTATGTTATCCTGTGTTATGAATAAATCTGCGCCATTCCAAATATCTTGGTTAATGCCCTTTGGTCTTCCCATGAGGTTGCTGAAATCTTTTTGCGGAGTATTGCCCGGGACCCAGAAATCTATATTGATTTCTTTGTTCAATTTGAATTGGAAGTATCCTGGGGAATAAAGATTCTCTACTGAATCATATCCATTCAAATCATCTTCCAGGTAAAAGAATTTAAAATAAGTGTCATTTGAAGGTATGAAATTTTCTGCCTGATTAGACATAATAACAAGGTCTCCCCTTGAAATTTCAACAAAATCCCCTTTTCTGACTGTTATATTGGCACTTTTATCTTTATTTAATTCCTCAGCTGCCCTCATCTGCAATAACGGGACCACATTAAGTTCAACCTCAGAATCTCCAATAGCACTATACTTTATGGAGATAAATTCTCTTCTTTTATCTAAATAAATTTCCTTTATCAATTGAGTTCCATGAAGATCATAGTATATTTGATATCCTCTTTCAAGCTTGGTCTGGGATATATAATTAAAGCCATCGGGATGAATTACATCTCCAAAATCACTAGTATCCAAGTGATATTCCTTTCCATTTATCTTGGCAATATCCCATAACTTTCCAAGAAGATTGTATCTCTTTTTTCTCAAAATGCTTAACAATGAATCCCATCTGGAGGTATTGGTAAGTGAGAGGGTAGATATAGAATAGGCTCCTGCGTAATTTGTAAGTATCCACTTATCCCAAAACTTCTCTTTTACAATCTCCCTTTCCACAAGGTGTTTATATATCTATCCTAATTAAGGTTATGGTACGTTTTCTCCCGTTAGGAAATGGAAGGCTTCTGGTAACCTTTGACAGAGATATGAATTTAATAGATTTCTATTACTCAAAGAGTCAATCGGAGAATCACGGAGGCCATCCGTTTAAGATGGGAATTATGGTTGATAAAAATTTTAATTGGGTGAGAAATGACAACATCATTGATTACGATTACATGGATCATACTGCCATAGGAAGAATATATTCCAGATTCGATGATGTGGCTGTTACCATTTACAATTTCGTTTATCCATACATGGATATCTTCGTCAGAAGAGTAGAACTAAAAAATCTAGCTTCAAATCAAAAGAATATCAAGCTATTTTTCCATCAAAATTTTAATATCTATGGAAATAACATCGGAGACACTGCATTCTATGAACCTGTAAAAAACGTAGTGATCCATTACAAGGGGAGAAGGTATTTTTTGGCAAGTACAATAGATGAATCAGGAAAGACAATGGATACGTTTGCAATAGGGGTTAAAGATTTTGGAGGCTTAGAGGGAACATGGAAAGATGCAGAAGATGGTGTTCTGTCAAAAAACCCAGTTGCCATAGGATCCGTAGATTCCGTTATTGGACATACTATCATTCTCCCTCCAGGAGGGGAGGGACAAGTATATTATTACATTTCGTGCGGAAATTCTGAGGAAGATGTTGTTAATAAGACATTTGATTTCAATGAGTTAAAATATTTTGAACTCAGAACTGCCAATTTCTGGAGAACATGGTCTAATAAAGGAAATTTTCCAATGGAGACAGGGGCAATCTCTCTTTTCAAAAGATCACTTTTCATAATTAGGAGTCACATGAATCAGCTCGGGGCAATATCTGCATCCAGTGACTCTGACATTTTGAAATCCAATAAGGACGGTTATTACTATGTATGGCCTAGGGATGCAGCAATAGCAGCCTTTGCCCTTATGAAATCTACCCATTACGGTCCGGCCAGATTGTTCTTTCAGTTCTCAATGGATGTAGTGGAAGATGATGGTTATTTTTTCCATAAATATAATATGAATGGTACAAGGGCAAGCTCATGGATTCCAAGGATTATGAAAGGTAGAAATAATCTCCCAATACAGGAAGATGAAACCGCTTTGGTTATTTGGTCCCTTTATAATTATCACAATTATGTGAGAGATATCGAATTCATTTCTAATTTATATGAGAATTTGATTAAAAAGAGCTCAGAATTCCTATATAATTTCCAGGAAGGGGGATTGCCAAAACCATCATTTGATTTATGGGAAGAAAGGTATGGAATTCATGCATTCACAGTTGCAACGGTTTATGGAGCTTTAAATTCAGCAAGCAAATTTGCAGATCTATTAGGGGAAACATCTTATGCAGAAAAATATAAAGAGAGAGCCAATGAATTTAAACAAAATTTTATAGAAATCTTCTATTCAAAAGAGAAGGGCCAATTTGCAAGGTCCATAATTGATGGAAATCTCGATTTAACCATAGATGCATCACTGCTGCTCCTACCTAGATTTGGAATAATAAGCCCAGACGATCCAAATATGAGGAGCACATTTGAAAAAATAATCTCTAAGCTATGGGTTCCAAATATTGGAGGCCTAGCCAGATATGAGGGAGACAATTATCAAAGGATAAAACCTGATCCTCAGGTTCCGGGCAATCCATGGATAATCACAACCTTGTGGGCAGCAGACTATTACGATTCAATCGGAGAAAAAGATAAGGCTCTCGAATTAATAAACTGGGTGATAAATCATTCTCAGTCATCTGGAGTTCTTTCAGAGCAAATCAACCCATATAACGGCGAACCCCTCTCGGTATCACCACTGGTATGGAGTCATTCAGAGTATGTTATAACATTGTTGAATAGGATTAATAGATAATTTATTCAGTTAGTACAGTATCGCTTATTAACTCCAAGGTATGGGATAGCTCATCCGTTAGCTGCTCCATGATAGATAAAATTGCTAACTTGGAACCTGTTGGTCTGACCATAGTAATTAAAACATGGAAAAATTCACTCAATATACCAAGGTCATTGTGAATAGCTAAACTGTTTGCACTGTCAACTATTATAAGAGGAGATTTATCAGGTAAATTCTGCCTACTAATCTTATTTAGATACATTACTTTAATAATAATAGTTTCCAGCATTGTCGGCGACTCTACGACGATTGTGTTAGGATCCTGAGTAATATCAAATGAGTATGTTGTACAATCTATAAAATATATGTTTTCATGGGGCAATCCAGTAGATTCAAATATGGTTTTAAAAACACTGCTTGGAACTGTGGCTGAAATATAGAAAATAACTTTATTATTTTCAAGTCCAAAGTTCATAAGCTCGAGTATGGATTTTGTATAGACGTTGATGCTCGATTTTATGAGGACAACATCGTTCTCCTGGAACACTCTCTGAATTTCACTGGTCTGTATCATTATTGGTTCACCGCCCAACCTTTTAAAAGTGGGGATAGCATTATTCCCAATGGGGTAATATCCATAACGTATTCTGCCCTAGAATGTGAGGTTCCCCTCATCTTTATTATTTGCAGTGTTCTCAATAAATCTCCCCTTCTCTTTAAATTTCCCAGTAGTATGATACCATCGGCAACAGCTTCTTCTACTCCATACTGAGAATAACCTTTTGCATTCGGGAGAAGCTCGGAAACCATCAAGGCAGTAGCACCTATTTTGTTTACAATTTCTTCGAATTTTATTATGAAATCTCTTATCTTCTCCTCAGTCCTTAGTCTGTAGCATATGGATGTTAGAGAATCTATGGCTATTCTTTTAAAATCCCCATTTTTTACTATATCGGCAATATAGTCGATTAGCTTATCAATGTCTTCTTGTTCAAACTCTAATTTATGCAAACTTAATTTTGAGTAAATATTTGGTATGTCCATTATTTTAATATATCCGCTGTCAAAATATTCTTCCTTAAAGAATTGAAAAGGAACCATATTTTTTATAACTTTTGAGCTTATCTCAGTTGCAGATATATACAAACCCTTTTCTCCATTTTCAACTCCATGAATGAGAAATTCCAAGGATAAAGTTGTTTTTCCAGTTCCACATGAACCCGAAATTAAGACGGAATTACCTCTGGGAATGCCCCCGTTCAATAGGCTATCCAATTCTCCAATCCCGGTTTTACATCTTTCGAGATTGATCATATCCATGTATTGCAGAATACCTATTTAGTTATTTTTCAGGTTACTTCAAGTAATCTATAAATTTTCTTTGATCAATCTTCAAAAGGGATTAATAAATTATTTATTTTCATTCTGAACAAAATTTTCTTTAACAGTTCTTTCAAGTTTCCTTAGTAATTTCAGTCTTTCCTTCAACATTTCCATTTGCTCTATATATTCATCGTTATCCAGATCGTCTAATAGATTTAATATTAGAAGCCTAACAGCCTCATTGATAATTTCAGATTCAATGCTAGCAAGGTTCTCACTTAGGTCGTCTTTATAACGGTTTAAAGCGATCCCGAAAATAGGATTTCCTGATTTTTCATGTGCTTTGGCCATCAGTACGCCCAATGATATCGGCTTATTTGCAACCTTTGAACTTATCTCTTCTAAATGCATGAGATCCTCATCGTTCAGTGTTTCCAATTTTTCCTTTCTTTTAAATATGGCCAAGATTTCCCATCTTGCATACCTATGATGCATATTAATTTTATCAATTTTTTAACAAATTTAAATAGTTTTAACATATTATTGGGTTAAGATGAGTGAATTGCCTGACTTTTCTTCAATTCGACAAAGCAGAGCTCTAATTATATGGAACAACTCTAAATCTCCCTTCATAATCTATAGGGAAAATCCATTGATTGATTATTTTACAGATGATGAGAGGGCCGAAGCTGTTTTAATTGATTCTGGAAAGATAATGCATGTTGGTAGTAATGAAATAGACCCGGAATTCATTGAAAATGTTAAAGATACGAAATGCTCTTCCATATCATTTAAATACAGAAATTGTCAAGAGGATGATTCAATTCTTTTGAAATCATTTTCCATTCCTCTCGAAGAGGAAATAAAAATATTTATAGAAAACTTTAAAAATTTTCGAAATGTTATAATGGAAACTCTTCAGGCCGAAATAATTGGTTCCAGCGAAAAGAGGCTTGCGGAAAAGATTTCAGCAGCAGCATGGGAGAATGGCTACAAAATTAAAAATACTCCGATTGTGGCTTTTGATGGGTCAACCAACCATATATGGCATAAAAATGATTACAGGAAAATTGAAAAACTAGGTTATATAGAAGCTATTGCATATAAAAATGGAATCCCATATATATTTTCAGAAACAGTATTTATTGAAAATGGTCCATTCGCGCAGGATTATATGGAGTTCATAAAGGCAAGAGAGTTTCTGGTTGAAAATTTTATCTGTGGTGCTAGAACTTCTTATATCTATGAAAAAATTGGTAATTTTAGACACGAAAAATTGTACCTGACTCAACCGTTATTTCCATATACTAATTGGGTTCAAATGCCCGGGGATGATAGATACTTAGAAATGAGAAGTACCGCGGTATTTGATCTCTGGATTAAAAGGGAAAATTACGTGCTAAGGAAGAAATTTACTGCTATATCGGGATATGAAAGTGCTATTGTTCTTTGAATTTATCTATTTTAAATGAAGCATAACCAACCCCTTCATGACCTCCGGCTATTTCTATGGAATTAGAAAGTCTCAATAGCTCGACCCTTCCCGGGAAAGTAAGAAGTATGGTAGCCATAGGACCAAATCCGCATGGAGTAAATTCTTCGGAGTATACATAGCTATACAAAGCTCTGAGATCCCTGTCTATTATAGTTTTTGCTATTATGTTATCATACCTTTTCAGTTTCTCAAGAGGTAAATAATGGTTAAAATCCGAACTTGCGACTATTGTAAAGTTCCCTTCCAGCTTCTTTAATGCCTCTGATAGTCTTTTTGCTGCTTCCAAGCTCTGATCAAGCATTACTATGGGAAGAATTTTTATCTCCCCGTATAAGTATTGGAGGAATGGTACTTCAACTTCAACAGAATGTTCCATTTCATGGCCATAATCGTTAACTTCCAGATCCTGATCGATTAATATGTCTAAAGCATCCTTCTCAATTTTCGCCGTTCCCAGAGGTGTCAGGTAATCTTGACTTCCTAAGGATATATCAGCACCAAGACCTGTATGGTTCGGCCCTATGATCACAAAATAATCGTATTTACCAGATCTTGCGAGTGCATCAAATGAATGAGCCGCAATGGGGCCACTGTAATCGTATCCTGCGTGTGGCGAGATAACTCCAATGTTCCCTTGTTCATCAGATACATTTGGAATGTAGCCGGGGCCGAATGGATGGAGGAAACTCCATTCTATTTTTTCTATGAGTTCCTCTTTGGAAGAGGGATAGAAATAACCGGCTACATGAGGCTTTCTCATAATTCTGCCTGGAAGTCCTCCCTCTTTAAGCTGCTAACATCCTTCCCCCAGATTTTGAGAACTTCTCTTGCTAACAGGTAGTAGATAAGTGCCAAGCTTTCCCTTCCTTTATTGTTACCGGGTATAATGAGGTCTACATAGGACGAGCTGTTGTTTGTGTGCAATATCGCAACTATGGGTATTCCGTTTTTAACAGCTTCCATCATCGCCTGATTGTCTACTGCAGGGTCATTTATGAATACCACGTCAGGTTCAACGTATCCTTGAATATTTGGATTTGTAAAAGTTCCAGGTATAAATCTTTCAGTTATTGCTTTTGCTCCAAGAAGTTCAGCTGTCTTCGATGCAGGTTTTTTGGCGTATTCTCTTGAGGCTACAAAAACAATACCCTGAGGTTCATACCTTGATAAAAACTTTGCAGCTAACTTTATTCTCTCATCTATTTTGGAAATATCTATTATGTTCAGCCCTTCCTTAGTAACGCCCGCTATGAATTGGCTCATGTTAGCATTCTTTATCTTTGTCCCTATTTGCACTTGGGATGTTCTGTAAACCTCTTCCGAAACCAGTAGTTCATTATTCATCTAATTCCTCCTATCTCACCCTGAATTCTTACAAGTTCATTTAATTTTGCTATCCTTTCACCACCAACGGTACCGGTTTTTATGTAATCAGTTGAGAGTCCCACTGCTAAATGGGCTATGAATTCATCGTTTGTTTCGCCAGATCTATGAGAAACGATTGTCCCTAAACCATTCTCTTTTGCCAATTTCCATGTCCTTATTAACCTTGAAACCGTTCCAACTTGATTTGGCTTTAGAAGTATTGCATTGGTCGATAGAAGGGAAAGGCCTTTCTGCAGCAGATCTTTGTTGGTGGTATAAATATCATCACCCACAATATAGGCCCTATCTCCAACCTCCTTGGTTATCGCAGCATATCCTTCAAAATCATTTTCTTCCATGGGATCTTCAACATATTTCAACCCATATTCTTTAATCAGTGAAATCACGAAATCAATCTGCTCTTCTCTAGTAAGTGTTTTATCCTTGTAATGATACTTACCGTTCTTATAAAAATTAGATGCAGCCAAATCTATTCCAAAATCTATCTCTAGACCAGTTAGATCTCTGAACTGTTGAACAACCCCACTCAGCAATTCAAAAACTTCCTCATCCTTCAGTGGAACAACCCATGCCTTTTCGTCTCCCATTCCTAAAGGAGTGTTAAGATTCTTTGATAGCTTATCCTTTATGGTTTTGTGTATTTTCGCATTTGTTAAAATGGCTTCATAGACATCCTTTGAATGAGTGGATATAAGGAATTCCTGAATCGTGGTTCCGTTTACTGCATGGACCCCACCACCAATGACATTGCCTAACGGAGCAGGAATGGCATAATTCAAGCCCCCAAGATATCTGTATAGTGGAATACCAAATTCGTCTGATGAAGCCTTGGCTGCCGCAATTGATATGGCCACCGCGAGGTTTCCTCCTATCCTAGAAAAATTACCAGTGCCATCAATTTCTTCAAGCAATGCATCAAAGTTTATCTGATCCGATGCATCAAATCCTATAATTTTTGGGGCAACCTCCTGTTTGAATATCCTTAGAGATTCATTAATGCCTCCCTGTGGATAATCTTTCACCTCATTCTCCCCTTTTGAGGCACCGCTTGGTGCAGATGCTCTTCCGAAGCCATATTTTGTGTAAATATCAACCTCTACGGTTTCATTTCCTCGAGAATCGAGGATTTTTCTAATATCGGCATTAACTATTTCTGACATTCAATCACCTCTGGCTTTATCCTTTGAAGCTGCTTGAGCAGCTGCCAATATAGCCAATGGAATCCTATAGGGGGATGCTGAAACATAATGCAACCCGATCTCATGGCAGAACTTTACTGAATCGGGATCACCGCCATGTTCTCCGCATATTCCGACCTCAATGGAAGGATTGGAATTTATGCCTTTATCTCTCCCCATCTTCAATAGTTGACCAACTCCCGATTTATCAAGAGTCTCGAACGGATTCCTATCCAGTATTTTAAGTTCAAGGTATTTCGGGAGGAATGTTGCCTCTACATCATCCCTGGAGAATGCAAAAGTCATCTGAGTAAGATCATTAGTACCAAAACTGAAGAAATCTGAAACTTTAGCGATTTCATCTGCTGTCAATGCAGCCCTTGGGGTTTCTATCATTGTTCCGAATTTATACTTCAAAGGTTTATTTCCTATTTCTTCTTTTATTATTTTTTCAAGTCTGTCCCTTACAAGTTTTAATTCTTTGGCTTCAACAGTTAGAGGTATCATGATCTCTGGCAGTACTGTTACCCCTTCTTCCTGTACTTTGAGAGCAGCCCTAATAATAGCCCTTACCTGCATTTCATATATCTCAGGATAAAGGATCCCTACCCTGATTCCTCTAAATCCAATCATGGGGTTGAATTCACTTAAGGAATTCACTTTCCTCAGTATATCATTCAATTCGTTCAACTTTTTCCTAAGTTTTGGTTTTGTCTTTTCGTTGGCTGACTTTAATTTGTATTTTAATTCCGTTATTTCTACCATTAAATCTTCCTTTTTAGGTAAGAATTCATGCAATGGCGGATCAAGGAGCCTTATAATCACGGGATATCCATTCATGGTCCTGAAGAATTCGACGAAATCGTTAAATTGCAGTGGCAGAAGTTTATCTAAATACATCTTTCTTTCTTCAGGATTATCCGACATTATCATTTTTCTCATAATGGGGATTCTATCAGCGCCAAGGAACATTCTTTCAGTCCTAGCCAATCCTATGCCTTCTGCGCCATTCTTTCTTGCCAACACAGCCTCTTCTGGAGTATTGGCATTAGCAAGAACACCTAATTTTTTGACCTTTTTACAGAAATCCATGAATGT
The DNA here is from genome assembly GCA_017857235.1 of Methanobacteriota archaeon. Classification (GTDB taxonomy): domain Archaea; phylum Thermoplasmatota; class Thermoplasmata; order Thermoplasmatales; genus JAFMDN01. The sequence continues at coordinate 20,787 of JAFMDN010000009.1, read as the reverse complement.
CTGGTAGTCACCGCTCAATTCAGGAAGGATTAACGGAACATTTCCCCTGTATACATTTCCACTAGTTCCATCCACCGTAATTTCATCTCCTTCTTTCAATTCCAGGTCTCTAAACTTAACTGTGCCAGAAGCTTCGTTAATTTTCACATCTTCTGCACCAACTATTGCAGGTTTTCCCATCGCCCTTGCCACTACAGCTGCATGGGAGGTCATGCCACCTCTGGATGTCAGTACAGCTTCAGAGACAGCTATGCCGTGTACATCATCAGCCAATGTCTCAGTTCTAACAAGGACTACCTTTTCACCTTTTTCACTTAGTTTAACTGCCTTATCAGGATCTAGAACTATTTTTCCCGATCCTGCACCCGGGCTTGCCGCAAGACCTTTAGCTATAGGGGCGCCTGCCTTTGATTGGTCAACCTGCGGATGCAGTAATTGATTTATGTGTCCGGGTTCTACCATGTTTACGGCTTCTTCCATAGTTACCTTACCTTCTTTGTAAAAGTCCACAGCTATCTTTATGGCAGCTCTGGCACTTCTCTTTGCACTCCTTGTTTGCAACAGATAGAAGACACCATCTTGAATTGTGAATTCAATGTCCTGGACATCCTTATAGTGGTTCTCCAGTATTTCTGCAGATCTAATTAATTCCTCGTATGCTTCTGGAATTTCTTCCTTAAGCTTTTCAACAGGAGATGGAGTCCTTATTCCTGCTACTACATCCTCCCCCTGTGCATTAATAAGATATTCTCCATACAACTTTTTCTCCCCTGTATTTGGGTCTCTGGTGAAGGCAACGCCAGTTGCAGATCTGGGCCCGGTATTACCATAAACCATTGTTACCACAGATACCGCCGTACCAAGGCTATCCGGTATTCTATTTATTCTCCTGTAAACAACTGCCCTCTCATTTTTCCAGGAATCAAAAACTGCCTTAATCGCCATTTCCAGTTGTTTATAAGGATCATCAGGGAGCTCTTTCCCATCTTCCTTAATTATGCTCTTGAACTTATTTACCAAAACTTTCCAGTCATCAGCCTGGATTTCATAATCGTTCTTAATATTCTTATTCTTTTTCAAATCCTCTATTAATGAATCAAATTTTTTCCCGTCCACACCCAATACAATCCTTCCAAACATCTGGACAAATCTCCTATAAGCATCCCAAGCAAATCTTTCATTATTTGTTTCATTTGCAAGTATATTCACGTTACTGTCATTTAATCCTAAATTCAGAACAGTATCCATCATTCCAGGCATGCTAACTGGTGCACCTGATCTTACAGAGACCAAGAGAATTTTCGGACCCCCTCCGAATACCCTGTTAGTCCTCTTCTCAAGTTCATGCATTGAATCGACTACATCTTCCCATAGTCCAGGTGGAAGTTGTCCATTATTGAAATAATAGTTACATGCCTCGGTGGTAATTGTAAAACCAGGTGGTGTCCTCAAGCCAATTCTGGTCATTTCAGCAAGTCCAGCCCCTTTTCCACCAAGGAGCATTTTCATATCCTTTGATCCCTCTTCAAAGAAGTAGATGTATTTTTTGTCTGCATGGGTCATATTTGTTAATTCTTTCTATATTAAAATATTTGTTCAACCATTTTGAGCTTTGAAATAAAATGAATAATGTATTCAAAGAAACATAATAATTGATGCAATACATGATCAAGTGTATCTAAGTATTGCACCTATACCGCCGAAGGCTTTTAGAAACAATGCACCCTCGTCGGATTCATCAGTTATTAATTCAATTTTTGCACCATTTTCCTGCCCAGCCCTAATATAATCTTCAATTAGATCAGTTTCCTCGATGGGTATCATGGGGTTACCGCATTTTGGGCATTCCTTGATTACCTCCCTCGAGGCTACCTCCTCTATCTCTGTACCATCATTCTCGCATCTATATTTTATTCTGAACTTAACCAGACCTTTTGATATAATTAGTGTATCGACCTTACCCTGCTTCAGTGCTTCCATGACTTCCTTGTCTCCATAAACGGCCTTCCCAGTACCCTTTTTAATTTCCACAAGGAATCTTTCAACTATCTTCTTCTCCCTTGCAATTTCAAGCTGTTCAAGTGTTTGAGATGCTTTGTCAACCAGTTCTTTTAAACCATATTCATTAGTGTATCCTACGTCATAGAGATCAATAACCTTTTGTTGAATTTGATAATGGAGATATCCCTTTTTATAAAAAAACTCTTTAGTTGATCCAGGCCCTCCAATTAGAACACCCTTTAGGTTGGGTTCTTTCAGAAATGCTTGAGATGCTCTTTCTCCGACTTTTGTGAAAAATTCATGTGCTGCTATTTCTATTAACCTTTCATATCTTCTGGAACTCTGACCACCTTGGTGGTGCTTGCTGGGTACCTGACTTTCAAAGTTATCAATTACTTCAATTCTTGATCCCCTAAGTAAGCCTATGGTAGCCTCAGCCCTATCAATTACTATAAGTCCATAGGTATCCTTATGTTCAAGCATAGGAAGTATCGGATCCAAATAGAACTTAGAATCACATCGGTACAGGAAGCTGTTAATCTTTTCTGGGGGTTCTATGAAATAGGAAACCATTTCTGTCTGGTCGCCCTTTGTTGGGACATGGCCCACAAAAACTGCCAAGCCATTCTCTGGAGGCATTTTATAATATTTTAATTTTGACATTATGCTCTCTATGGCAGATGTAACATTTTTGCGAGTAGTTTTACTTTTAATGTTAGTGGATGTTGAGTACTCATCTCTTAAATAAGCTATTACATCGCTTATGGGCCTACCAGGAGGGATATAAACTGATATAAGTTCAGTACCCCTCCCTTGAAGGTTTTTAATTTCTTCTATCTGCTTTTTGAATTGATACTCTTTTAATTCCTTTTCAACATCCTTTTCTTTATTTTCTGGCATTTCTACTCCTAAAATAAATTATTTCAAAAATTTACGTTGGGTTCTCAGGTTTATTCTCCTCTGTTTTTGTCTCCTTAGATTGTTCCTCTTTCTTTTCTTCAGCCCTCTTAAGATAAACCTCTTTCAGGACTATGTCTTTATTCCCAACGTATTCCCTAATCTCACCCACTATGCCAAACTTTGCTATGAGCCAATTTTCATCGATCTTAGCGCTATCTGGGACGGTAATAGTAATAGAATCCCCTACCTCAATAATGAATTTTTCTAAATCCTTATTATAATTTAATTCAATAATTGCCTTTATTTTATCTATCTCGTTATCTATTTTCTCAGCTATTTTGAACTTATATTTAATTGACTTGCCGGCCAATGGATGATTGAAGTCAATTACAACTCGACCAGGACTTATTGCTGTTATTCTACCGTATTTATCTCCTATTTTAATTGTCTTACCAAGTTCTGGCTCAATTTCCCTCCTTTCCAATTCCCTCATGGATAGAACCTTTACATTGTTTGGATCCCTGACTCCGAAGGCTTCTTCAGGAGGGATAGTAATTTCTTTTTCTTCACCTAAATTTGACTTCTTTATTTCTTCCTCTAATGGCTTAAGCAATCTGCCGGAACCCACAATGACTACCATGGGTTTGTAAACATTATGTTCATCATATATTCCTGCAGCCTTGGCCTTTTCAGCATCTGTAGTTTCAATTAACTTACCATCGTCCGTATATGAATCGTACTGCAACCTTATGATGTCTCCCTTCTCCATTTAAATCACTTCTTTCACCATAATAACCGAAATTATAAAAATGTTGAGTTTCAATAATAAATTCTTACAGGCTTAATGAAAGCCTCTTATGGATTATTGTTTCAATACCTAAGCAATTTCATGTTAGAAGTACAAATTTAATTGAAGGTGAATTAAACCCAAATTTAAAAGTAATGGAGCTTCAGGATGATTAATTTAAGCGAAATGCATACTATAACTAGGATGATTTAGAATTTTGAAGGAAATTCATTCTTTCATTGTTGATTTATTGATCCTCAAGTTTCAACCAGTTAAAGCACCTCTAAATATTCAGTAATTAAATTGAATGTGATCCCGATAAACTTTGGGTCTATAGTAAATAATATCTAATAGTTATTAATAATGGTAACTAGCTCTTAGCCCCGTGGTGTAGCGGCCAAGCATAGCGGGCTCTGGACCCGCAGACAGCAGTTCGAATCTGCTCGGGGCTATATTTATTAATTATCTGACACTCCATTTGAATACACTTTATCATTCATTTGAATATTCTCTAACATTCATTGCTAGAGATTTTCATTAATATTTTATTATTTTAAAGAAAGTTTAAAAAAAATTAAATAATAAAAAATACTATTATTATATGGGTAACAATTCTATCATGGAAAGTGTACCCCAGAAGAAAAAGAATAATCTGTGGGTTTTGGCAATCGTAATAATTTTAATAATAGTAATCGCAGCTGCAGTTATTGTCCCTAAATTGCATAACACATCTACTTCTTATCAGCAACCTTCTTTTGCATTTATAACTACCCAGCAATTAAAATCTATCTATCACGAGAATTTCACAGCGGTTAATTATACACAGAATATAACTCAAGTGGGCATTAATCTTTCTGGTTCAACTTCTAACGAATTGCAGAAAATGGGAATGTGGGTTTATATAGAGAATCAGACAAGCGGTTCGATGAACATTAATGGAATCTTAGTTCTCATAATGGAAGTAAAGAACAGTTCTGATGCAGCACAAATACAGAATGATATTATCAACAGTTTAAAAATTTCTACAACAATGGTGGAGATAGGTAATGGAACATACATGAATTTCGTTTATAAAGAATACAGAATAAATACTAATACAAATATAAATGCGACCTTTTATTTTGCATACAACGGTAAATTCATTTTATTGCAGGAATTTATTGGGGGAGTAGCAAGTAATTCTTTGATGGCTTTTCATGCACAGATAAAAGATATGTATTAGATCAATTAAATTAAAACTAAATTCCTCTTTTTCATTTATTTTGATCTTCGGGATGAAATTGATAATAACACAACAATTTAATTTGTTACTAAGGCTAAAATATCAGATTTCTATAACCAATCATTGTTCAAGATAAGGTTATTGGATAAAAATTCAGTACAAATTATGGATAAGCATCGCGAATTAAGAGAGGTAGCCAAAGATTTGGGTTACAATCCTGAATCAGTAATATTCCTGAGAAATGGTCTTCCGGTTCCAGATGATGAAATACCCAAGGAAGGGGAGGAAATTATACTTATGAAAGCATTTTCTGGTGGATAGTTAGATCTTATACCTTAGGATAGCTGCAATTCCACCAAAGGATTGAATAATTTTTCCAGTCTCCCATGAAGAGTGAAGCACAAATATTTTGCAACCACCACTGTAGCATTTCTGAAATATTTCGCTTCCAGCATTTTCTCTGAAATATTTATCAGTCATTAGCAATATTTCAACCGACCTCATGTCTAATGCTTCTTTTATTTTATCGATGCCATAAAGCCCTGTCTCATTGGCTATTTTTTTGAGAAAATTTGCTACCAGTTCATTTTCAAAAGACTTTCTCAATTTAGTTAATCCAGATTGTAATAATTCACGGATTCCCTGCTCATCCGATTCAGAAATGTTAGTATTTGCTATTTTAAATTCTTTCAATTCTCGCATCAATTGATCCTTAAAAAGTGAGGGGCCGATTAAAAATATTTCTTTGTCTGAATAATTTTTTAGTTTTCTCTTGAGCTCATCTAGCCATTTGGTATCCTGAGTTTCATATTGTTTACCTATATGCCTGTCTATTTCAAACAATAATAAATTGTCATTCTCGGATATTTTATATAATTTTATAGCTTCATCATCTACTGAAAGTAATAAGAAGCTTTCCTGTGCAAATTCAAGGAATTCTTCAAGATTTTTGATAAAAAATTCAGGATTCTTTGGTATAACTTCAATTTGGGAGTCTTTTTGTATATTAATGGATTGATAAGAATCAAGATAGTCTTCCGGCCCAGAAACAATCTTCCCCAAGACGTGCAATTGACCATTGAATTCAAGAAATTCAAGACTTTCCATTCTTATTCCAACTCTTATTCTCTCTCTAGAAGTCTTCTTGCTTCTTATTTTATCCCCCTTATCCTCAGTTCTTCTAAAGACATCAGAAAATATTATATCTCCTGAAGATAATATCAGGGATAAGTACCACAGATCCTCATCTTTTGTAACTTCAATCCTTAATCTATCTTCCACTCTCTCAAATTTCAATTCCAATCTTCCCCATTGATTTTTCAAAATTTTTTAAGTGTGAACCGTACCAATAGTATTTATTGCATTTCTCACAATAATAAATCTTATCCTTATCTTTTGGGACATATTCTGGAAGTTTATTTCTATCAACAACTTCTGTCAGATTATTTCCACAAATTGTGCACAGGCTAAATTTCTCATGATCAGGTTTCGGCAAAATTGGGAGCACCTGCTTTGTCTGTTCTGTAACATTGTCGCTAATTACATAAATACCTTTAGGTGCTTTCCGGGCCAGATTTCTGTCCCTAGTTAATATAAGATAGTTCCCATATTCCTTAATTATTATATCATCAGATAAATCGCTGCTCACACATATTAAATCATAACCAAGTAAGCGAAGGTATCTGGATAGCCTACCAAGCATTGCATCTAATACAATCATTGTTGGATATATTGAATTCTTATATTTTTCAATTTTTCAATTATTTCCCTTGCAAATTCCATTTTCTTTGCTTTTATATCCTTCGGTTCATCTACCGGATTTTCAAAGTCGAAGCCATATAAATTGATCTGCTTCGCGCCCAAGAAAACAGCAATCAAAACGGATCTATCGCCATCTGTGAATCCTCCTATGTTTTTTACGTATCTTACAGGAATGCTTTGTGTAGTTCCTAAAACATTTCCTTTTAGCTGTGGTAAATGCTCGATAATTTTATCTATGTTGTCCCCGTGTGCATGAACAATTATGTATTTTCCTTCCTTTGATGATGATATTATTCTGTCAGCAGGGCCATCGAGGTCCGTAACAACCATATGGTATCTGCCTTCATAGAAATTAAGTGCAGAGTCAGCTACTATATTGAACCCATTTAAATCCTTAGGTGGGTTCTTAGGTCCAATTACATTAACTTCCTGAACTTTAGGAAGAAGATTCCATAAATCTTTTTCAATGTATTGAGATAGAATGATACCTGCCAGGAAATCCAGATAGGGGTTAAAGTTGAAGGAGCTAACTATTCGCCTGTGAAGATTTAGCTTCTCCACTGTCCATTTCATCTGGTAGTAATTTTCTTCTAGCAACTGAGACGAGTGCTCCACCCAGAATACCCCCTCCAAAAAGTGCTAATGCATAAATTATTGTGTTTCCGAACTGAATTTTAAACACACCTAACCCTATTAAAGTTAGGAGACCCATTATAGCTACGGCAAAGCTAACAGAGAAAAGAGCAGAAAATGCATATCTTAAAAGGTATTTTTTCTTTTCTTCCTCTTTAAATATCCTAAGCGATTCCATAATTCTGCCAATGTCGTAGACAATTATTCCAATGATAAAAAATGGAACAAACTTGTATAGGAGATAAAGTATTGCTTCATAAACGATGGTTTGGGTGAATGCAGCCTGAAAACCTATATAAATCCCATATATAATAATTGAAATCCCAATCAATCCTGAGAAAACTGTGATTCTAGTATTCATGAACTGCTCTTCCAACCTTTCCCATGCTTTCGAAAGACGTTTTCCTACGGAATAGGCTTTTACAAGGAAATAAACACCTATTGCCGTGGTAACACTTATGAATCCAGCTGTAGCTGGATCCAGTGATCCTAAACCAAAGTAAACTATTCTCAAAATGAAAATTAGGAGCATTGATAGACCCAGAACTAGGAATGCTACTCCTAAAGGTGCCAATACCTTTTTTAAAAATTTTTCTTCCTTTAGAGCCCTTATGATAATATAGTAGAGGGATTCAATATTTTTCTCCTGCCTAACAACCACCCTTTTAACCATCCTTATTTTTATCCTGGAAAGTATAATGGGCAATATGAATTCGTCTTCAGCACCATCGGAGATAAATATAGCGTTATCGGGGTTTGTTGCTTTTAGTACGGTATCCAGCTGCTCAGATATGATAAGGTCTGATACCCCACCAACATTTTTATCTCCAGCTATTGCAGCTATCTCCACATCTTCGCCCTTTTTCTTTAATTCATCATACTCTTTAACAGCCTGAAAGAGAGAATTTCCATCAGAATCTTCAGGATCTGCCAAAAGTAAAGAAATTCCCGCATTAAGAACAAATTCCCTGCCAACTATGGGAGTCTTAATGCGGGCCTTTTCACCTAAATCGTTATCTCTATCAACACATAAAATTAATGTTTTCATTACTTAATTATATAGTAGCCTGCGCTCTTTTGTCTAGCAACTCTCTTTACATATCCTTTGTTTTGCAGTTCTTGCAGAGCGTTATTAACTACTCCCTTTCCCATTTGTGATGCCTTCATCACATCATCTGCTGTCTTCAGCTTTTCCTCGTTTGTTGCACCCAGTTTCTTGAGCGCATCATAAACTTTTTGAGCATTTGGTGTTAGATCTCCCATATTAATTCACCAATACTTGTATAACAATTTAATATATATAGAATTTGAATGAAATAGGGGAAATCTATTTCTTATTCTAACTATTCGACCATGAATAATGACAAAGGAAGAATGGGATAAAAAAATAGAGGATGCACTGGAAAACAAAACATTGATCAGAATAGTTGCCCAAAGAGTTGCTGAATTCGCGTCTTTAAAATTTGCTCCCTATAATGTTCTGTTTGAAGAGCTCACTTTTTGTACCCTAACCGCTAATACCAGTGCGGAACTGGGAATAAGGTGTATTAATTTTTTAAAGGGAGTTAACTTCCAATCTATCCAAAATATCCAATCGAGGCTGAGGGAGTGTGGCTATAGATTTCCCAATACCAGAGCCAGATTCATAAATCAAAATTATGAAAGGAGCTATCTTCTTGAGTTGGTTAAGGAAATGGATGAACCAGAATACAGGCGTGATTTCATTTATGATAATTTTATTGGCATAGGGTATAAGGAAGGCTCTCATTTCCTTAGAAATATCGGGTATTTTGAATATGCAATTTTGGATAAGCATATATTAAGATTCTTAAGGGAATATTTCGGTATGGAATTCAGTAATAAATCTCGAAAGAAGTATTTGGAGGCAGAGGGACAATTTATAAAGATTTCATTGAACTACGGTATAGACCCTGGGATAATGGATCTTATAATCTGGTACATAATAACTGGAAAGGTTTTGAAGTGATCTATCCATAATATCTTTTAATATGAGCAAAACATATCCCATTCTCTCGGTGACCTATATGAAGGTAGTCATGGCAGTTGGTGGTAATGCCCTCCTTGAAAAGTATGATAAGGGGACTGCCCCTGAGCAAATAAGAAGGGCTGAGGAAACAGCATACAAAACAATTGAAATTTTCAGGGATAATGATGTAATTTTAACTCATGGGAATGGGCCCCAGGTAGGAGCCATAATGCTTCAAAATGAATATGCTGCATCGCTGACACCTCCAATGCCCTTAGATGTTTGTGATGCCATGTCTCAAGGTTCCATTGCTTATTTCCTCCAAACAGCATTCGGAAAAGTTTTGAAGGAGAAGAAGATTGAAAAGAATATTGCGGGAGTCGTAACAAGGGTGTTGGTGGATAAGGATGACCCTGCATTTAAAAACCCAACAAAGCCAGTAGGAAAATATTATACCCGAGAAGAGGCATCAATATTGGAAAGAACATACGGGTATAAACTCAAGGAAGATTCTGGAAGAGGGTACCGAAGAGTAGTTCCTTCTCCAATGCCAAAGAAAATTATAGAGCTGAAGATAATCAAAGATATACTTGAAAAAGGAGATATTCCAATTGCAGTAGGTGGGGGAGGAATTCCAGTTATAGAGACAACTGATGGTTTAACTGGTGTGGAGGCTGTTATAGATAAAGATTTGGCATCATCTTTATTGGCAGCAGAAATTGATGCTGATATTTTTATAATACTCACAGCTGTTAAGGCGGCTTTCCTGAATTACGGAAAACCAAATCAAGAGAAACTTGGAGAGATAAGTGTGGAAAAACTCAAGAAATTTATGGAGGAAGGGCACTTTGGTTCTGGAAGCATGTTGCCAAAAGTTGAAGCTGCAATTCAGTTTACAGAAAAAACAGGAAGGAAATCAATTATAACAGATGCCTCCCACCTCTATGACGCCCTCAAAGGGAACGAGGGAACTATCATAACTTTATAAGTTTATTGAACTTTCTTTATAATTCCATCCTCAAAGGTTATTTTACGTGTTTTGACAAGCCATTCCAATGTCTCATGGAATTCCCTTTTTGTAATATATAAATCGTGCTTTTTCGCCATGCAGGTTACTGCATCTTCCTCAGTGGATTCCGAGTTCAGGCAACCTAGTATCAGGTTCCTAAGATCCTCCTTTCTATTCCATGGGAATATGAACCATTTCCAATTTTGGGCCGTTATCTCTTCTGCATAGTAGTCGGGTTGGATTTTAGACCTGGTTATATGAAGCAGGGTTGCTGTTGCCAGGGATTTGGGAGATTTCTTTTTGGTTGCCTCAATTGCAAGGGATAAGGAGTCGCCAGTATCGGTAATATCATCAACAATAAGAACATCCTTTCCGGTCAGATCAATAACAACGGGATGCGTTATTCTGGCTTTCATGTCAGGTGAAGCTGTAACTCCCCAGTGTTCGGTTTTTAGTGTGAAGACATCCTTTATGTTCAGGTAATCTGCAATTATCCTCGCCGGTACTAGACCTCCTCTAATCACAGCAATTATTGAATCAAATTTTCTATTCCCAATCTTCTCAACCACAATCTCTGCCCATCTTTCTATTTCTTCCCAGCTGACAAACTTTGATGGAACATAAGGATATTCCATTATTATCGAAGAATAGTTATTCATTATATAAAAAGAAAACGCTATTAGTAAGATTTTAATCGATTCTGGAATTTAAAATGATACTAATAGCATCCAAAGCTGATGAAGCGGGTATGAATATTGCCCAGCATCTTGAGAAGAAGGGCATAAATGTAATTTTTACAGAGGTACATCCAGTTTATCTTAATTATTTTGAAAGAATTATTGAAATTCCAGAAGGCGAAACCGCTGTGTTTTTAAGTAGGCACAGTAGTGCCAGGGGAGTTAAAAGTTTAACAATTCACAGTGCTGGGAATTTTTCGACGAATGATCTTGGCGGTGAAAAGAACTTTCTAACTTATACAGATCCATTTCTGATGCACTCCATATTGCTAAATCTTCATAAGCTAAACGACACTGATTACAATGTGACCTATGAAGCCACCCACCATGGCCCCGCATCGAATCAGAGATTAATCTTCGTAGAGATAGGTTCTACCGAAAAAGAGTACGTGGATGAGCATGCAGGAGAACTGGTTGCTGAAGCCATAATGAACTCATCTCCATTAAAGGATAAAAGTTACTGTGGAATTGGTGGTCCCCATTATTCGGAGAAGTTTACCAGGCTTGCCATAGAGAGAGGGATAAAATTTGGACATATTGCATCTAAGTACAGATTTACTGAACTAACTGACGACATCTTGAAGCAAATGTATGAGAAAACAGAGAAATGTGATGGCTTCCTAATTGATGAGAAATCTTTTAATTCCAATCAAAAAAGGGAATTGGAAGAAAAATTAGGAAAATTAAATCTGAAATATGATTTTGTATAAAGTTAACCTAAATATGCTGCTACTAATAATGGCAGAAGGACTGTTGCCTCACCTTCAACGGTTATTTGCTTTGCCTTTTCCTTTACTTTTCCCCAGCTGATGGCTTCCCTCAATTGAGCACCTGAAAGAGAACCATCATATTCCTGAGCTGTTGTTATGTATACGGCGTAGTCAAGTCCACCTCTAAACTGATTCCACCATATGACATGATGCTTGGATATTCCCCCACCTATCATTAAGGCACCCATTGGTTTATCGTTATTAGACATCACAATATCAGAAATTTTATGTTCGTCCATGAGAATATCTATATTAAAATCCTTGTGTATTTCCCAGAAGGACCATATTTGGGACCCGAAAGCTCCATCCACGTATCCAGGTATGAAAATATCAATACCCCTTTCATAAGCAGTTTTCAATATTGATCTGCACTTCATCTGTTTACCCAACCTATGAAGAAGTTCACTAACTGTCCAGATTTTCTTCTCTTGGTAAATTGTCTCAAGGAATGCCTGCATTTTACTTTCTATAATGCCACCATAATTTTCATGTGGTATTATGACATTCCCAAGTCTATAGATATTCTTTTTGTGAAGTTCCCTGTCATCCATTAGGAAATCTCCATGATAGTAATTCTTATAGCATCTCGCAAGATCGTGGTCAACCATCCCTGCTGTAGTAATTATATGTTTAATAAGTCCGGTGTTAAGAAGATCTATTATAGCACCACGCGTGCCAGTTGAAATTATATCCGCTGGGAAACTTAAGAAAACCTCTGCATTCTTTTCCTTCATTTCTTTAAGTATTTCAAGTGCTATGGAAAGCTTAGGTGCGGTGAATCCTCCAGATGATCCAAATTGCTCCAGCAATTCGGAAACTTTCATCCCTTTTTTAAGTTCTAGATCCTTTACTGGCTTTATTTTAATCCCTCCACCAATTCCATTAACTCAGGCTTCTTATTAAAATATTCTCTTGAAGGTTCCAATATTTTTATCAATCTTTCAGATAGGTCTTCTTTCAGGGCTTTTGCCCCAATTATCTTATTCTTGAAATCTTCAGCCAGCTCATTGAAATTCCTATATGATTTCTTTGCACTTTCAATTCTTACCTCCATGGTTTCAATGTCGTCAGGATAGAAGTTAAATATGATTATCCTGTAAATATCCAGTATAGGATTGGATTCTATTTCCCCTTCCGGACAGTAGGCCATGTTGACCTTCCTTTTAATTTCCTCAGGACTATCATGTATGAATATTGCTGAATCTAGCTTGCTTTTGCTCATTTTTGATGCTGGATCCATCCTATTTCCTCCTTTTAAAGATGTTATCAGTGGGCCATGTACGGCTACAAACCTCTTAGCCCCTACCTTCTTGTAAATATCCCTTGCCATCATATGGACGTGCCTTTGATCCATTCCACCCAGGGCAATATCAAGATCCATGTAGAATATATCAGTAGCTTGCATGAGAGGATAGATTAATTTTGAGACATCTGATTCAGCATCCTCCTCTTTTCTTCCCATTATAGGTAAGGATCTTTTCAATCTCGGCAAGGTCAGAGACTTTGCTACCTTTATTAATAGTTCCCAATATCCGGGGTCATTGACAAGTTCCGAAGCATAGACGAATTTTATATTATTCTTTAAGCCTAGTGAATAAAAACCATGTTTCATGTATTCAGCTGCTTTCCTTATCCTTTGAAGATCCCCACCTAATTTATCATTTATTTGAGCGTGCCAGTCAGCCAATAAGATGATCATATCCACCCCTTGTTCTGCAAAAAGGTTTACCACATTCGTCCAGTAAAGACCAGTACCAAGGTGAAGCATGCCTGACGGCTCGAAGCCTATATATCCTTTTGGATTTTCCAAATTGGCTAATTCTGGCTTTGTAACTATTTCTTCAACCACTTTTTCAATCTTTTCTAGCCTTATTCCCATAGTGCCATCAAATTTTAGGGTCTTAAATATTTTATGTGCCAAAAATTTAATAATTATTTACAGCCAAATCGCATGTCTTCTTCTTAGGTCTTCTTCTGTTTCCCCCTTCAAGTGCATTAATAGAGCTATCATGGCATCAAGCAGCATTAAAGCTGAAATTTCAAAGAGAGTCCCCAATGGTGCTAAGTTGGAGCTTTTGTTGGCAGGTATATGTATCGTTAGATCTGAATTTCTTGCCATGCTGCTGTTAGGAGATGCTGTTATGGAAACAACTTTTGCGTCAACCCTCTTAGATATTTGCTCAACAAGCAATGCTCCTTGAGATTCACCTGTTCCTGAAATTAAAATCACAACATCCTTGTTGCTTACAACAGGGGTTATGGTTTCTCCAACAATATAAGCTTTTAGGCCCAATTGGGCCAGTCTCATGGCAAATGCTCTTCCAATAATGCCGGATCTCCCAACACCATAAACAAAAATGTTTTGGGCTGAAAGTATAAAGTTACATGCCCTTTCAATATCCCTTTCATTAACCTCCAGCAATCTATGACAGTTTCCTATGATTTCATTTAGAGAGTCTTTAATAATGCTCATGGTAGTGGTTTAATGGTTTTTCCGATTTTCCTTGATATTGACCTTTCAAATATTACCTTCATGTATAGTGCATCGTGTTCCAAAAGCGGAGAAAATGATATGATAGTTATTTCATCATCAAAATCTGCTATGGCATCAGCCAGCGGTTCAAATTTAAGATTTCCTCTTTTGATTGGAGTAAATCTATGCTCCCCATTTTCGAGTATCTCCACCCCTGCAAATTCAAAGTAGAGCGGTCTCCCTTCTTTTTTAGTATTTTCGATGAGCTCAATGAAGAAATCTTTTTCATAGGATTTATCGCTTTCCAAACTGTATATATGGGCTATGTTAATAATTCCCTTAATCCCTTTAATATCTTTCTCTATCTTCTTAATTTCTTCGAGAGTACCCAATACATCTGGATGCCCAGAATTTTCAATGTATAATCTACTCTTTATTTTTAATTTGTTGAATCTATTCAGAATTTCTTTAAGAGATGATTCGGTTTTTTTCAGGGTTGTTTTCCTTTCTCCTTCAATTAGGCCAAGGTGGGATATGATAAACTCACCACCCAGTGCATCATTAATTATTCCCCCCCAAATTGTATGGAGAATTGAATCGTTAATTAACTTTTCATCATTTGCAAAATCAACATAGTATGGAGTGTGAAGAGTTATTTTCACATCCAATTCCTTTGCAATTTCTGCGGCAAGTTTAAGCTCTTTATAATCTCTTGCCATACTCCAGAATAGCTCTCTTCCAATGTCTCCTTCTTCAATGGTACTGTCAAGTGGAATTGGATTGTAATTTCCTTCCTCATCCCCCCTTAGCAGTTCTATTAGGAGCATATCATCTATATCATAAGGTTTCATTCCTACAAATTCACTCAGATCCCTATCCTGTACACTTACCCTGAAAAGCTGAATTTCCAAATGATTTAAGCCCAATTGAAAGGTATTTTCCACGGCATCTTTAACTGTTCTCCCCTTGGAACCCAGAGGAATGCCAGCAATACCAAACCTATACATATTCCACACTTTATGATGGAATCAATTAAATAGTTTACCACTGTTAATCTAGGTGAGCTTTGATATAATTTGCTTCTTTTAAAAGATAATTATCTGAAGCTACTTTTCTATTCTTCGCCACCTCAATCAAGTAATTTAGGTATTCATTATCATATCTTGGAATAATATGCACATGAAAATGGAAAACGGTTTGGCCACCAAGCTGACCGTTGTTCTGAATAATATTTAGTCCAGGAGGATTATACGCTTTTTTAAGGGCTAATGATACTTTTTTGGAAGTCAAGCTTATCTCTGCCAATATGTCATCAGGTATGTCATAAATGTTCTCATAATGCTCTCTAGGGAAAATAATGATGTGCCCTTTTGATACAGGCCTATGGTCCATGGCTGCTATTAAAACGTTATTGCTTAAAACTTCCTGGTAATTTTTATTACCCTTGACTATATCACAGAAGGGGCAATTTCCATACACTCCTGCAAATTCCAAATTAATAAAAATTACTTTCTATCTGATATTTTAACGGGTTTTATAAGGCCTGTCAATAGAATTCCCATTATAGATAGGGAGAGCCATGAAATTCTGTACGAATAAATCGAGGCGATTGCCGTAAATATTGTTGGGAACATGCTTCCGAATGCTATCTGAACAAAATTAACGAATGAAAGAGCGAAAGGCAAAGATTCCTTCTCTCTTATAAAATCGGTGGTCAAGGTATAAAGGATAGAAAAAGTATTCACAGTTAAAAATCCTTCAAGTATAACCGCACTGAATAAGATGATTACATTATGAGACAATGCTATGGGTACCAAGAGAAGAGAAACTATAAAAGAAAGAACATAGGAATATTTCTTCTTGTCGTGCATTCTGGAGAATATATACCCCCCTATCACTCCACCAGGGAAACCGAGAATCAGAAATATTCCACCCAAGGTTCCAGCTAGGGTTTCACCTATTTTAACGTAGGTCTCACTATAAAAAATGATGAATTGGCCTATAATGGTCTCAGAAAACATTCCAGACATTAGCCCCACAGAAAGTAGCCATAAATATTTATTCTTCAAGATAAAAACTGTTTCTGTCAGTATTTTAGATGAATGAAGCCTATCGTTTCCGTAGTTTCCAGTCAATAGGAACATAATTACACCGGATGCAATTGCTAGAATACCTCCTAGCACTAGCCCCATTCTCCATCCAAGTACATCATCAACAAATACCCATCCAAATGCTCCTACTCCACCTCCAAGGTTAAAAGAGCCATTGTAAATTCCAACCCAGTGCCCATATTTCTCTTGGGGAGTGACCGATTTCAATAATGAGAGTCCCGGTGAAAAGAACATTGCAGCACCGGAACCGGTTATGAACCTAAATAGGGC
Organism: Methanobacteriota archaeon; assembly: GCA_017857235.1. Lineage (GTDB taxonomy): Archaea > Thermoplasmatota > Thermoplasmata > Thermoplasmatales > JAFMDN01. The sequence goes on along the minus strand of JAFMDN010000009.1, from coordinate 4,126 downwards.
TAGCTGCAATAAATTGGTGGAAAAGCCGCTAAGAATTCCACCTAAACCTAGTGTGAGTATCCCAAGAAATGAGATGATTCTTGATCCATACTTTGTTGCTAATATTCCACCTACCATCTGAAGTGCGGCCAAACCTATGTAAAATGCCGTTGTTGCAACACCTAAATATACCAATTTTAAATCCAAATCTTGAGAGATGAAAATCAACCCGGGAGTTATATCAAACCAGTTGAGGGCATAAACAGCCCTTGCTACGTTTACTGAAATTGCCCTTACTTGATACCTCAAATTTTGCCCCCTAGGTTAAAAAGGGTCCGAGGATAGATGGTAGATCATCAGGCTTCCTTATTATCTTAACTTTTGAACCGTCAACTAAAATCTCCATTGGTCTACCTAGCAAATTATAATTCGAAGACATAGAGGTAATGTATGCCCCCGCTGTGTATGTTATCAATACATCATCTAATCTAGGCTCAATTAACGGAATATTTTCTCCTAGCCTGTCAGTATTTTCGCATGCCTGGCCTGTTATTATAAATTTCTTATATTTTCCAGATAATTTATCCATTATTTCAAAGTGATGTTTTGCCCCGTATAAAGCATGCCTAATCATTGTGTTAAAACTAAGGTTAGTTCCAATGAAGTTTCTATCAGTTTTCTTTACATTTGTCACCTTGGATAAAATTACAGCGGAATTGGCTACCATGAATCTTCCAGGTTCAGTGATTAATTTGAAAGACCCCAGGCTCTCATTAATTTCAGGCAGCATTAAATTGGATTTTATGTTCTGTGCAACTCTATCAATATCCAAATCCTCTACATAAGGCTGATAAGGTACCCCATATCCTCCTCCTATATCAAGATACTCAAATCTGATCCCAACTTCTTTTGAAATTATCTTCGAAATTTTGAAGAATGCCAGACTAGACTCCTTAAAGAATTGGGGATCCAGAACGTTAGAACCTGTGTGCATGTGAATTCCAAATCGCTCAACCCCATCTTTTTTGGCTTTTTCATATGCCAATTTTGCTTTATCTGGTGAAGTCCCGAATTTGCTGTTTTTCCCACCAGTTGTGATGCCTTTGAACTCACCCTTCCCGATGCCGGGATTAATCCTAATTGAAAATAAATCTACTTTATTTTCAACAAGGGAATATTGGATTTCATCATCAAAATTCACGATGAATTTCTCTTTAACGAGGAAATTCAATTCATCCCTGGTTAGGTTGTTGGGGGTAACAGTTATCATCTTTTTATCGAAACCAATTTGAACTGCTAACTTAGCTTCATTGGGATTTGCAGCGTCGGCTCCAATTCCATTTTGTTTAAGGATTTCAAGGATATTGGGATTGTAGTTGGCTTTCACCGCATAATGTGCTTCATGATCACTGAATATAGAGAACGCTTTTCTGAATTTCTCGATATTTTCGATAATCTGGCTTTTGGAATATACTATAATGGGTGTTCCAAATTTATCAACTAGGTCAGATAGCGGGATATCCTCGATAAAATGCTTGCCTTCCTTAATTGATAATGGTTTCATAATTTATCTAAAAGGACTTGAAATCACCTGATTTGCTTATTGTAGAAACCAATTGAACCTCTTCAGGATTTAAATTTAAGTCTCCAAGTCCAGGATAGCCATCTGATGTTCTGTAGCTTCCTTTCAATGGGAGTATTTTTCCGCCTGTTAGTGTGTTTTTCATATCAAGGTCAGAGTCAAGATCCACAAATTTCACATTTCTATGGTGAAGTGAGAAGTGTATACCCGCTGCTATACCTATGGCGCCTTCCATCATGCAACCTACCATATTGGGAATACCTGCTGCTTCGGATATATCGGCTATTTTCTTTGCATTATGGATTCCACCACTTTTCATGAGTTTAATGTTTATGAAGTCGGCTGCTTCTGCTTTTACAATTTTTATGGCATCTTCAGGAGAGTGGACTGATTCATCTGCCATAACGGGTAAAGGCCCCTTATTTCTAACATAAGCTAGTCCATCAATATCCCATGCTTTCACAGGTTGCTCAACAAATTCTATATTGAGATTATCGAAGAGCTCAAGGTTTCTTACAGCCTCGCCAGGAGACCAGCCCTGATTAGCATCTATAAATATCTCAATATTATCCCCTACTGCATTTCTTACGGCCTCAACTCTCCTGTAATCTTCAACAATGTTTTCACCAACCTTCATCTTAATTCTTTTTATACCAATGTTTTTTAAGTATGTTGCTTTTTTAACTGCCGATTCAATATCCATTATACCTATGGTAACATCTGTAATTATTGACTCCCTGTATGCTCCTAAGAATTTGTAAAGCGGGATTTTATATTTTCTTGATAGAAGATCATATAAAGCAATATCAAAGGCTGCCTTAGCAGAACTGTTCCTTAATATTGATGATTCTATCTTTTCATTGAGAATAGGTATATCTTCAGTTTCTTGTCCTATGAGAAAACTTGCAATTAATTTTGATGCTTCAATAACAGTTCCTTGGGTTTCACCGGTTATTCTTGATGCAGGTCCAGCCTCTCCTAATCCCCAATTTCCCTCAGTATCCGTGATCTTTATCAAAACTTCATCGCTCTGTTCTGAGGTTCCAAGGGAAATTTTAAAAGGAGCCTTATAGTAAACAGTCCCTTTAAAAATTTCAATCTTTTCAATTTTCATGTCAATCTCCTGAAAATGCTTATTGTATAGATAAATGTTCCCGAATTTTTTGGTTCCAAAATAAAAGGAAAAATATATTTAAAAACTAAGCATACAAAAAGTAATGATGATAATAACTTCCGTGGCAGACATAAGAACCCAGCCTAAATTTGAATCGGAGAGAGATTCGCAACTAATTTATGGTGAATTTGTAGAAGTTCTGGAAAATTTAGGTGAATGGTCAAAGGTAAGAGGTGTAGACAAAGTTACAGGTTATGTTAAAACGACGTTGATAGGAGAAGAAAGGCCAAGAAAATATAAACTCAACTCTATGTATAGGAATGAAAAAATGGCGCTACCATTTGGTGCCTATCTGGATGACAAAGATGTAGAATATTATGGTATCCCTAAAGGTTTGCTAGAACCTATTGATAAAATTTTTGATCCATTGAATCTTTATAAAAAATTCATGGGTGTTCCATATCTATGGGGAGGCACATCAGATTTTGGCTTTGATTGTTCCGGATTTACACAAAGACTTTTCAGGTATTCAGGGATGGAAATACCGAGAAACTCATCACAACAGAGAGATAAATCCAATGAAGTTAAGGGGTTTGAAAATGCGGAACCAGGTGATCTCGTGTTCTTTAAAGGACATGTAGCAATTTACCTGGGGAATGGGCAGATTGTCCATGCCAATGGAAGGTATTCAAGAGTCACTGTAAATAATCTTTTTGACGGATCTGAATATGCAAAAACATTAATGAGCATATTTGAAAAAATTGGGAGGTTTAATGTTCCGTGGAAGGGATGATCCATGAGGGATCTCTCCAAAAAGATAGAGTTGGATGAGAATTTGATTTACAGGGTACTGATGCATTTTAAGAAATTTGGAGTAGATTATGCAAAATCTGTTGGTAGAGATCTAGAAATGAATAAGAGAGATATATGTGAGATTTTAAAGAAGTTGTTTGAAATGGGATATCTTGAAAAGAGGAGGTCTGGAATGTTAAAAAGAAAAGAGGCCAGACTCAAGAAAAGAGTGACTACACATCCACATCATACGTATTATCAACTGAGCGAAAAAGGCGAAAATTTCTTAAAGGAAAAAATGGCTCAATTTAGCAAATAGAAACGCTTTATTTTACATTTAATAACGATTCCCAATATATGGGAATTAATAGGTTTTAACCATTAATATTTTCTAGGTATCTCGTTAAAATTATTACTCCAGGCTTACCTCTGGCTTATTTCTTTATATATAAATGCAATTCATGCAAGGTTTATATACAGTAGAAAAAAGCTAATATTGTGAGGGATTAATAGAAAAGACAGTAATTGAATTATCTATAAATCTATAAAATTATTTATCAATGTTAAGGCGGATTCATTATTTATACGATCTATGTCAGTCCTTTGCAATATTTATTGTCAGTAATTTCAGGCTTTCTAGTTGGTTTATCATTGGGAAT